>CAMGJH010000030.1 GCA_946056345.1 uncultured Lentisphaeraceae bacterium
AGCTGGTTGAAGTTGGCCGGGGTCCACTGCTCGTAGACGGCCTTGGTGTTGATGTCATCGCCGTAGCCGCCGACCGAACCGTTGCCGCTGGGAACCGAGTAGGTCCAAACATCGAGGATGTTGATGATGTCGTAGCCGGCGGCGATGGCCTCGCGGGGGTTCTGCCAGCCGAGGGACCAGATGTGCATCTGCACGCCTTCGGCGGTGACGGGGGTCTGGCCGCGCTTGTAGGAGAGCGAGCCCCAGAGGCGGGGGGTCTTGCCCTTGGCGCGGATGTGCTTGAGCATCGCATCGGCAAAGGCGCGGTAGCTCTCCGCATCGCCGTAGTATTCGTCGGTGCCGATGTGGACGGTCTCGCTCGAGAAGATGCCCGAGTCGATATACTCATCGAAGATGGACTGGACGAAGGGGAGCGTCTCGGGGTTCGTGAGGTCGAGCATTGCGGCGCGCTCGAGGTCGTGCTTCCCGCCGACCGAGCCCTTGTACATCAGGTCGGGGCGGACGCGGACGAGGGCGAGAGCGTGGCCGGGAACGTCGAGTTCGGGGGTGATGGTAACGCCCTGGGCGGCGGCTTCGGCCACGAGGGCGCGGAAGTCGGCCTTGGAGTAGGAGATGTCGGTGGCGGTGAGGCCGGGGACCTTGGACTCGAGACGGAAGGCGCCGGCGGAGGGCTCGAAGGCGAGCATATCCTGGGCGGTCTTCACGCCGGGGTAGTTGTGCAGCCAGATGTAGTTATCCGAGAGGTGGAGCTGCAGGTCGTTAAGCTTGTAGTAGGAGCAAATCTTGACCAACTGGCGCAGGGTGGTGAGGGTGAAGGGCTTACGGCCGCAATCGAACATAAAGCCGCGGACCTTATACTCGGGCCAGTCCTTGGCCTTGCCGGCGGGGAAGGTGTTGTTCTGGTCGGCAAAGACCTGGAGGATCGAGCGCGTGCCCCAAAAGGCACCCAAGGCCGTGGGCGCTTCCACCACCAGGCCGGTCTGGGCGGAGGTGATGGTGTAGCCCTCGGGATTGTCCACGCCGCTATCGGAGCGGACCTTCAGGTAGATGTCGCCCATGCGGAAGCGGTCGCCCCAGAAGGGGATGACACACTTGTACCACGGGGTCTCGCGCACAAGCTCGCGGCCAATATCCTGCGCGAAGGTCTGGGCGAACTGCTCGAGCTGCGCGTCGGCATCCTCGGCGATGATGACGCGGGTCGTATCGGAGAGGGTGTAGGTGCCGCCGATGCCATCGGTCCATTCACGCAGGGCGGGGATAACGTTGGGCTTGGCGCACCAAGCCACCGATGCGGCGCACAGGGCCGCAAAGAGGGTCAGGGACTTTAACATTCTGATGTGTCCTTTCTCTGATGTCTAGGGATGTAGGCTCGCCGGAGGGGCGAAGGGTTAAAGGCGTTTGACGGCGTCGAGCTCGAGTTCGAAGAGGAGGTCATCGCGGCAAACATCGGCCACGACCTCTTGCGCGAAGTTGGGCGGGAGGCCCTTTTGCTTGAGCCAGTCCTGCCACTGGGTGTGGTACTCGGGTTTTTTGAGGTAGGCGATGGCGCGCGAGGTGTCGCGGAAGGTCATCCCGCGGGTGGCGAGGATGGCCTCGACCACCTCCATCGAGAGGGCAATCTGCTTGGCGCAGTCGCCGATGTGCACGGTCTTGCCGCCGGGCTCGATGCTGGCCGTGCCGGAGACGAAGACGGTCCGGAAGCCGCCGGTGACAATCTCGGCCGCGCGGCTGAAGGAGCTGCGGTAGTCAAGTGCAGAGCACTGGAGCGGAGACTCGAGCATCGCCTTCGTGGCCCCCTTGCCCTCCTTCGGGCGCATCGCAATGGCCCCGGTGATGATGGCCGAGCCCGTGAGGTTGGCCGAGCCGATGCCCGTGCTGGCCGGGACGAAGCCGCCGAAGATCTTGCGGCTCTCGAAGAAGGCGTCGCGCGCACGGTTCAGTTCGTCATACCACTCCAGCAGGCGGTCGAGGTAGAGCCAGGTGCGCACCACATCGTGGAAGGTGAAGCCGACGCTTTGCAGGGCAATCTCTAGGTTGACGAAGGCGGAGAAGGCCTGATCCCCGCGCGAGGCGGTAAGGTCGCTCGGCCCCACGCCCATCAAGAGGACATACTCGGCCTCGTCGGTCTCATAGTAGGAGCCAACCTCGCGCCCATCGATGGTGATCGGCTGGGCCATCCCGCGCGAGAGGAAGGTGCGCTGGATGACCGGCGGGAAGCCGCCGGAGGCGGGCGTGCAGAGCCAAATACCGGGGATGCCCTCGGAGGAGGGCAGGGCCAGACTATCGGGCGTGCCCCACCCTACGCGGGCGATTTCCACGCCCTTGGCCGGCGCGTCGAGCATAGTCCAGAGGGAACCGTTGAGATGAGTCAGCATAAGCTGCAGCCTCCTAGATTAGAGGGAAAGGACGTAGATCTCGAGGTCGGAGAGTTCCTGCTCGGAGAGGGTGGAGGTGTCGCCGTGGAGGTCCTCGGGGTTATGCGTGGTGAGGACTTCGCGCATCGTGCGGGCGCGGCCATCGTAGAGATAGGGGGCCGTGCGCCAGACCTCGCAGAGGGTGGGCACATCGAACTTCCGTCCCTGCTCATCGCGGATGCCCAGCCCCAGGTCGAAGAGACGGGACTTGGAGCCGTCGTTGGGGTCGGTGGCGTCGGTGAAGTAGAACTCGGGGCGGTGGCAACGGGCGCACTCGGCCTGCTCAAAGATGACCTTACCGCGGGCGATGGCCTCGGCGTTCTGCTTGCGGGCGTAGGGCGAAACCTGCGCCTTCATCGCCATCACGTAAGCATCAATGCAGAGCGCGTCCTCCTCGGAGATGGAGCAGAACTGGATGTGGCGGAAGCCGGCGCGGTTGCAGTGCTGCATACTCTTGCGAATGCCGGTAATCATCGTCGGCGGCGTCACGCCCGAGAGGTAGAGGCTCTTGGACTGCTTCGGGTTGCCGATGCCATCGTTCATCAAGTCCCAGTTCAAGCCATCGACGATGCCATCGGGGTGGCAGGTGGCGCAGCTCTGCCACTGCTGGAAGCACTTGGCGCCATCGTTAAAGAGCATCTCCCCGCGTAGCACCGGGTCCTGCGCCAGGTCCAGCAACCCCTTGCCGTTCAACGGGTGGATTACCGGCCGGACGCTCCGCTCGGTGAAGGGCACCTCCACCAGCGCGTCAGCGAAGGTGCAGACCGCGTAGGCCTTCTCGTTGGTGGCCACGACCCCGCGCGGACCATCGGCCTCGAAGGGGAAGCGGCGGCGAATGCCCGAGAGGAAGGAGAGGTCATTGTGCACCTCCCCGGCCGAAGAGGTGACCTCGGTCACCTTCTGCCCGGCGGCCGCGCGGTCGAGCCGTTCGTGCAGGGCGGCGCGGTCGATGACGCTCACTTCGCGCGTTCCGGCGTGCGCCACCACCACGAACTTGCCGTTGGGCGTGACCGTGACGCCCCAGGGGTTCGCCGCGCCCAGGTCCACATCATCCAGCAGCACGGTGTTAACATACTTGCCGCTCACGCCATCGAAGATCGAGAGGGCGGCGGTGTTCATCCACCCGCGCTCCAACTGCGTGGTCGGCAGCTGATAACGCGCCTGAGTGTGCGTGAGGTAAATGAACTTGCCATCGGGCGAGGCGGCCACCGCGCGCACGCCGGTCGAGCCATCAGGCAGGTGCACATTGTCGAGCACCTGGAAACTTTCGGTATCGATGACCGTCACGCGCGCGGCAGTCCACTTCACCGGCTCGGTCGCGTCATCGGGCAACAAATTAATCACGAAGAGCAGCTTGCCATCCTTGCCCAACGCACACCCGTGCGCCTCGCGCACCGCCTTCGTCTCGGCCAAGAGCTTGAGCGTCTTGGCGTCATACTTCTGCACCGTCGCGTCAAAGCGGTTGCAGAGGTAGAGGAACTGGCCATCGGGCGAGAGGACCGGGCTCATCGGGCGGTTCCCCGTCACCACGCGCTCGCCGTCCTCGCGCATCAGCAGCCCCTCATTGCCATTCTCGGCCGTCCAATAGAGCGTCCCATCGGGCGCCACCGCCACCCCCATCACCGGCAAGGGCACTTCCGTGGCAAAGAGCCCCAGGAAGCCGCCCTCGCGCTTCGTGGCCGCAAACGCCTTAAGTCCCTTGCGCTGCAAGTCGCGCACCGACACCTGGCAACCCCCGCGCTCGGCCACGGCCACTGCCTCGCCCCCAGGCATCAACGCCACCGCTTCGGGCAAAATCGCGTCCACGGCCAACGCCATCGCGCTCGCCAACAAACCACTGCAAAAAACTAAACGCTTCATTACTGGTCCTCCAACTACGCCATATAATCTATCACTTTTGCCGCCTCTCGTCCAAACAAAACGCAAAAAAAATCCACCCTGCATACAGTTGTACACAGGGCGGCGATAAGGCAATCGCGCCTTCGGCTACATCTTTGGCGTGGAGAGGGCGGAGAAGCGGCCACGGGTGGCGAGGAGGTAGGCCTGCCAAGGCTTGCAGTTGCCGGGGATAAGACGGCGGTGAATATCGAAGGGAGCGTCCTTGACCGGACGCAGTTGGCGGCCGACGCTCATCGCCTCGGTGTAGCCGGCGGCGCGGACAGCGCCCTGCAAGGCCTCGGGCTGGGCGCCCTGCGGATAGGCGAAGACGCGCGGAAGTTGGCCGACCACGCCGGCAATCCAGTGGCGGTTATGCGCGATAGCCTCCTGCCAGGCCTCCTGCGGGGCGTCGGGAGGCAGAGGGTCGACCGTGCCGCCGACCTCGATCAGCCCCGAGCGGACAAGCTCCTGAATCTCCAACGGCTTGAGGCTGCTAGCCTCGTGCTCTCCGGCCTTGGTGACGAAGAGCGTGGCCTTGACATTGTGGCGCTGGAAGAGCGGGAGGAGCGAGCCCAGGGTCTCTCGCGCGCCGCCGTCGAAAGTCATCGCCACCGACTTGCGCGCCGGGGCGACAATAGCCTCGGTGACGGTCTGGAAGCGGTAGCCGGCGGCCAAGAGGTTGCGGATCAGGACCTCGAGATCGGCCAGGGAGAGGCAGTCGGCGGCGGAGCCCGCGTCGCTGCGGCGGCCGAGGAGGAGGAAGATTGGCACCTCGCGCTCGGAGCGCGGCCGCCACCAGGCGAAACGCAGCGAGAGCACCACCGTGATAATCACCCACAGTAGCGCCCCGACCACGCGCACCTTCCAATTGGTATCGGCAAAGCACCAGCCAGTCAAAATGACGGCCCAAATGGCCGCCACCCAGCGGAAGCGCGTCTCATACGAAGCAAATCCCCAGTTCATAACAGCAAACTCCTTGGTTGATAGGCCGCCCGCGCTTAGGGGGCCACGCCCTCGGTCTCGGCTGGGCGGACGGTGAGCGCGCGCTTGGCGGCGGCGGTTGCGGCCTCGGCCTCGGCGCAGGTGGCGGTGATATTGGCAAACTTGATGCGGTCGGCCGCCGTCAAGAAGTCGGCCAACGCGCTCCGGTCATCGGGCGAGAAGCGCGCGTCGGCCGCAAGGTTGGCGAGGAACTCTGCCGTGGTCTGGCGCGTGGCGCGCAGCGCGTAGGCGCGCTCGTAGTAGCGGCGAACCACGCCGGTGAGCTCGGCGTAGAAGCGCTTGAAGAGGCCGCGGGCTGGCAAGTTCTGCAGGAGCAGCCGTTCGAGCTCCACCTGCGCGCGCTGGGCGGGGGAGAGCTTGCGCTCGCGCAGCGTCCGGCGCAGGCGTCTGCCCAGGGCCCAGAGGCCGAGCGCGAGGGCCACCGCGAGCACGCCATAGAGAGACCAAAGCCCGAAGGTGCGCCAACCGGGGGCGACCCACTCAGGCGCAAGGTCGCACTCGGGCGAACCGCTTGCCCCGGGCAATGGCAAGGGCTCGGGAAAGTCCACCGCCTGCGTCAGGTGGCTGGTGGTGGTGCCCAGCCGGCTATCTTGCGCAGTGAGGACGAAAGGCATCAGGCGCCAGGGTCCCTCGCCCTTGGGGGTCAACCGCAGCCGCCAGCGCGTGCGCGCCTTGTTGCCCACCTCCACGCGCCCGGCCGGGAAGTCCTCGACCACAGCGAAGCCGCGCAGCCGCCGGCGCAGGTCGGGCAAGGTGAACTGCAGCTGCGCCGGGGCCGTCACCTCCAAGGTCGCCACCAGCGGCTCCTCCAGGCTCAGACGCTCGGCGGAGGCGGTGAGCTCCGCGCGGAGAACATCCTGATCGAGGAGCGTGAGGGAAAAGGCGCGGGCCGCACGCCCCGGCCACCACGCGGCCAGGGTCAGCAGCAGGAGGATGACGAAGGTGCGGCGCATTGGCGCGAAAGCCTTCCCCCAAGCGCGTTAGGCCAGCCCCAGCTGGCGCTTGGTCTTGGCCTCGAGCTTGGCGAGCTTGGCCTCAATGGGCGCGCGGTCGGCCACATTGTCGATGAAGACACCGCCCTTGAGGTGCTCGAGCTCGTGCTGGACCGCGCGGGCAAGGAGGCCGTAGGCGGTGTGGGTCTGGCGGAAGCCGTTGATATCCAGGAAGGTGAAGGAGACCTTGTTGGCGCGCGTGACGGGCGCGTGGATGGAGGGGAAGGAGAGGCAGCCCTCTTCATCGGTCTGCTCGCCCTCGGCGGTCAAGATTTCGGGGTTGAAGAGCACCAGCGGCATCGGGATCGATGCGTTGAGCTCCACGCACTCGTCCTTCTCGGCATCCTCGGGCACGTCGATGACGCAGAGACTTTCGTGGCGGCCAACCTGCGGGGCGGCCAGACCCACGCCATTGGCGCTGTACATCGTCTCGATCATCTCGATGGCCAGGCGCTTGAGCTCCTCGGTCACCACCATCACTGGCTGGCACGGCTGACGCAGCACTGGGTTGCCCCAGTGGCACATCGTCAGCGGCCCAATCTTCTTGGCCATAAACTCCCCTTCCTGCGCTTACTTCACCGGCACCAGGCGCTCGCCGCCGAAGTAGGGGCGGATCGCCTCGGGCAGCAACACCGAGCCATCGGCCTGCTGGCACTGCTCAAGGATGGCAATCATCAAACGCGGCAGCGCCACGCCCGACCCGTTGAGGGTGTGGACGAACTGCAACTTGCCGTCGGCCCCGCGGAAGCGGATGTTCGCCCGGCGCGCCTGGAAGCTCTCGAAGTTCGAGCAGCTGGAGACCTCCAGCCAGCCCTTCTGGCCGGGCGCCCACAGCTCCAGGTCGTAGCACTTGGCCGCCGAGAAGGAGATGTCCCCCGAGCAGAGCTCGAGGACGCGGAAGTAGAGGCCCAGGCCGGTGAGCACGTCCTCGGCATCCTTCACCAGGCTCTCCAATTCGTCGTAGGAGGTCGAGGGCTCAACGAACTTGACCATCTCCACCTTGTCGAACTGGTGGACGCGCAGGATGCCGCGGGTGTCCTTGCCCGCGCTCCCGGCCTCGCGCCGGAAGCAGGGGGTGTAGGCCGTCAACTTGATCGGCAGCTTCGCGGCCTCGAGCACGTCATCGCGGTAGTAGTTCGTCACCGGCACCTCGGCGGTGGGGATCAGCCAGAAGTCGTCGACCTCGCAGTGGTACATATCTTCCTGCATCTTGGGCAGCTGACCGGTGCCAATCATCGAGGCGGTATTCACCACGAAGGGGGGCAACATCTCGGTGTAGCCCTGCTTCTGGGTGTGCAGGTCCAGCATAAACTGAATGAGCGCGCGCTGCAGCTTGGCGCCCTGCCCGAGCAGAATCGGGAAGCCGGTGCCGGTGAGCTTCACGCCGCGCGGGAAGTCGAAGATCCCCAGCTTCTCGCCCAGAGTGATGTGGTCGAGCGGCTCAAAGTCAAAGGTCGGCTCCACGCCCACATGGCGCACATCGCGGTTCGCCGAAGAGTCCGGCCCGGTGACAATGTCCTTGTTGGGCACATTGGGAATACGCAGCATCGCGGTGCGGAAGGCCTCCTCCACCGTGCGGATCTCGGCATCCTTGGCGGCAATCTCGTCGCCCAACAGCCGCATCTCTTCCTTGACCGCCGTCACATCCTCGCCCGCCTTCACGCGCGCGCCGATGGACTTCGAGACCCCGTTGCGCTTGGCCTTGAGGGCATCAACCTCCGTCACCAGCGTCCGCCGGCGGCCATCCAATTCCAGCACCGTATCCACAAGCGCCGTGTCCATGCACCGGCGCACCAAACCTTCCCGAACCTCGTCGGGCGTTTCACGAATCCGCTTAATATCAAGCATCGCGAGTCCTTTTCTCTTAAACCGCCGCCTATTAAACCACAATCCCGCCCCCCGCGCAACGCAGCACGCACCCGCGCCTATCTATATATCCAGCGGTTAGCCGTTAGCGGTTAGCTCTTAGCGCGCGTTCCG
>CAMGJH010000031.1 GCA_946056345.1 uncultured Lentisphaeraceae bacterium
AGGTGCCGGCGATGAGGCCGATGAAGAGCGCGAAGGCGAAGTCGTGCATTGCCGCGCCGCCGAAGAAGAAGAGGGCGGCCACAGGCAGCAGGGTCGAGACGGTGGTCAGGATCGAGCGGCTGAGGGTCTGGTTGAGGGCCTTGCGCACGAGTTCGGGGTAGGGGGTCGAGGCGTCACGACTGAGGAGCTCGCGGACGCGGTCGAAGGTGACGATGGTGTCGTTGATGGAGTAGCCGACGATGGTCAGCAGGGCCGCGACGGTGGTGAGGCTGAGCTGGTAGCCGCAGAGGGTATAGACGCCCAGGGTGATGAGTGCGTCGTGCGCCAGGGCCAGCACGCCGCCGAGGGCGAAGCCGAAGCGGAAGCGGAAGCTCACGTAGCCGATGATGACGATCAGCGAGATGACCACCGACCAGAAGGCATCCTTCTTGAGCTCGGAGCCAATCTGCGAGCCGACGAGGTCCTTGCTCACCAGGCTGACCTTCAGCTCCGGGAAGGCTTCGTCGAGGGCGGTCTCGATGACCTTGGCCGAGTCGGTCTCCACGCCTTCCTTGACGAGGTTGACGGTGGAGGTCTTCACGAGGGTCTGCACCTTGCCGTCTTCGCCCTTGGTGGATTGGACGGTCTGGTCGGTGACGCCAGTCTTGGAGACGACCTGGCGGACCTTTTCGGTGTCGAGCTCCACGACCTTGGCCGCGTCCTGCTTATCCACGCCTTCGTAGATAAGGGCCACGCCGCCGGTGAAGTCAACGGCCATCACGCTGGCGGGCTTAATCAGGGCGCGGGTGAAGAAGATGCCCAGGGTGATGACGATGACGGCTGCGGAGGCGGCGGTCACGGGCTTGGCCCACTTGAGGAAGTCGAAGTCCAGCGTCTCGGGGATCCACTGCAGCATCTTGAATGGCTTGGTGGCGGAGGTGACCGAGAGGTTGAAGATGAGGCGGGTGATGACCAGCGCGGTGAACATCGAGATGATGATGCCGCCGCAGAGGGTGACGGCGAAGCCGCGGATGGGGCCAGAGCCGAAGATGAAGAGGATGACGCCGGTGGCGAGCGTGGTCAGGTTCGAGTCGAAGATGGCCAGGAAGGCGCGGTCATAGCCCGCAGCGACGGCTTCCTTCGCGGTCTTGCCGCCGCGGAACTCTTCGCGCATACGCTCGAAGATGAGCACGTTGGCATCCACGGCCATGCCGATCGAGAGGACGAGGCCGGCGATGCCCGGGAGCGTGAGCACCGGGAGCTGGTTGAGGTTGGAGCTGCCCGTGCCGTCCACAACGAAGGCGCTCATAATGCCCGAGGCGATGATCATACCCGCCGGCCAGAGGATGACGTTGAGCAGGAGGGCGATGTCGGCCACCACACCGCAGAGCGCGTAGTAGCAGAGCATAAAGGCGAAGACGGCCACCACGCCGATGGCGGCGGAAATCGAGCCCTTGGAGATGGCTTCCGAGCCCAGGCTCGGGGAGACCGAGCGCGTCTCGATGATGCGGATCGGGGCCTTGAGGGCGCCGGCGTTGAGCACGCCGGAGAGTTCCGAGGCGTCCTTCCAGGTGAAGTTGCCCGAGATGACGCAGCGGCCGTTGGGGATGGCGCTGCGGATGACCGGCGCGGAGCGGACGGTGTTATCGAGCACGATGGCGAAGCGGCGGCCGATGTAGCGGCTGGTGAGCTTGGCGAAGGTCTTGGCACCGTCGGCATTGAGCTCGAGGGAGACCTCGGTGGCGCCGGTCTGCGGGTCACGTTCGGGCTTGGCCTTGGTGACGGTGGAGCCGTTGACGGTGGTCTCGCGGCTGCGCGAGAGGAACATCGGCAGGAAGGCTTCACGGCCGGCGGGGTCGCGCCCAATCTCCTCCATCACGCACTCGTAGAGGGGCGAGGGGATGGCGAAGCGGCCCAGGCGCACGGCGTAGTCGGGCTGCTCGGAGAGTTCGGCGTAGTTCGCCGCGCGCACGAAGCAGACCTGCCCGTTGCAGGTGCTGCGCTCGAAGCCCTCGGGGGTGCGGGTGGAGTCGACCACGGCGCGTGCGAGGTTGTCGTTATCCTTGTGCACTAGGCGGAAGGCCAGGAAGGCGGCCGAGCGGACGGACTTCTCGGCGGCGGCGGCCTGCGCGGCATCGGCGCCGGGGATCTGGATGAAGATGCGGTGGTCGCCGCCCTTGGCGATAATCGGCTCGTTGGTGCCGATGGCATCGACGCGCTTGCGGATGACCTCGAGGGTCAGGTCGTCGGCATCGGTCATCAGCGCCTGGGCTTCGGCGGCGGCCTTGGTGGCGATCTGGGCGCTCTCTTCGGCCGTAGCGGTCTCGGGGGTCTTGCCGATCTGGGCGTAGCCCTGGGCTTTCAGGTCCTCGACCAGCTTGGCCTCGTCGATCTGCACGGTAAAGCTCGTGCCGCCCTTGAGGTCGAGCCCCAGACGGACCTTCTCCTTGGCCGGGAAGGTGACGTAGCACGAAAAGGCGGCCAGGATGGCCAACGCCAGCCACTTCAGCAGGCTGGGCGTATCCAATTGCTTGAAGTTCAACATCGCAAATGCTCCTACAACTTACTTGGTCGGCTGGGCCTCTTCAACCACCGAGGAGACCGCCGCGCGGGCGACTTCCACCTGGGTTCCCGGGCACAGCTCGATGATAAAGGTCTGCTCCTTGGCCTCGGCGATCGTGCCGATGAGCCCCCCGGCGAAGACCACGCGCTTGCCGACGCGCAGCTCGGAAATCATCTTCTGGCGCTCCTTCTCCTTGCGCTGCTGCGGGCGAATCATCATAAAGTAGAAGACACCGAAGAGCAGGAGCATCGGGATCAACATCCCGCCCAGGCCCCCTTGCTGGGGCTGCTGCGCTTCGGCCCCCTGCACGGGCTGCTCGGTGGTGGCCACGGTCGCCTCAACCGCCGCGGGAGCGGCTGCGGGCGCGGTTTGTACGGTTTCGTTCATACTGTATCCTTACGGTACCAAAAAGGGCTTTCAATGAAAGTAAGTGCGTAGTATACCCTTTTCTCGCCAAAAAGGAAAGCCGAAAAGTGCGCGCGCAAACCTCGCCTCAATCGGGCACGCCCGCTGGGTCGACCTGCGGCAGGGGGAGTGGCGACCGCCGCTCGGGCGGGGCACAACAAATAAGACGGGGTCTTATTGGAAACAAGACGGGGTCTTATTGGAAACAAGACGGGGTCTTATTGGCAATAAGTCTGAGTCTTAATGGTTCGGCCCGGGCGGCGCTTCAATGCTTACCGCGCCGCGAGCAATTCGCGATCGAGGGCATCGAGGACTTCGTAGCCGCGGAGGGTGGGGGCGTTGGCGGGGGTGAGCAGGCCGTGGGCGCGGGCGGCGGCGAGGGTGCGCTCCCAAGGTTCGCGCAGGGGGGCCAGGCAGGGAAAGCGGCGGAGGAGTTCCTCGGGCTGGAACCCCTCGTCCAGCCGCAATTGAGTAAGGGCGCGCTCGAGGGCATCGTCGCGTTCGCTCAGGTGTTCTTCGTGGCCGGTGCCATCGCGGCGAAGGGTGCCTAGACGCGAAGCCGCGCCGTGCCCCAGCCCCAGGTAATCGCCGCCGTGCCAGGTGTTGAGGTTGTGGCGACAGCGGAAGTCGGGCCGGGCGTAGTTGGAGACCTCGTAGCGCGCGTATCCGGCTTGGGCGAAGCGCTCGGCGGCGTAGGCCACGGCATCGCACAGGGCATCGGGGTCGGGCTCGGGGGCGTGGGCCCAGGCGGAGCCGGGCTCGATGGAGAGGGCGTAGAGCGAGAGGTGGGGCAAATCCAGTGCGAGGGCCTGGTCGATCGTGCGTGCCCATTCGGCGGGGGTGACGCCCGGGAGCCCGGCGATGAGGTCGAGCCCCGTGTCGGGGATGGCGGCGCGGGCAAGGGCGATGGCCTCGAGGGCCTGGTGGACGGTGTGGCGGCGGTTGCAGCGCGCCAGGGTGGCATCGTCAAAGGCCTGCACGCCCAGCGAGAGGCGCGTGACGCCGAGCTCGGCGAGGGTGGCAACGAGCCCTTCGGTGACGGCGGCGGGGTGGAGCTCCACGCTCCACTCAGCCCCGGGCGCGAGGGTAAAGAGACCGCTCTCGGCCAGACGGCGGAAGCCGCGTTCGCCTAAGAGGGCCGGGGTGCCGCCGCCGCAGTAGAGCGTCTCCAACGGGCCGAGGGGGAGGGCGAAGCCGCGGCTGCGCGCCTCGGCCACGAGTTCCGCCACATAGGCTTCCGGCTGCGCGGGTGGGGGGCCGGAGACGAAGGCGCAGTAGTGGCAGCGCCCCGAGCAGAAGGGGAAGTGGAGGTAGAGGTGGCGGAGGGGCTCCATCGCGCGCGGAGGCCGTCAACGGGGCAGATCCTCGAGCGAGGCCAGGCCGAAGTGCTCGAGGAAGGTGGCCGTGGTGCCATAGAGGAAGGGGCGGCCGGGGAGCTCGCTGCGCCCCACCGTGCGCACCAGCGAGAGCTCGAGGAGCGCGCGCACGGTGTGATCCACCGACACGCCGCGGACCGACTCAATCTCGGCGCGGGAGATGGGCTGGCGGTAGGCGATGATGGCGAGGGTTTCGAGGGCGGCGCGTGAGAGGCGCTGCGGGGCCTCGGTGTGCAGGAGCGCGCGCAGCCAGGGGGCGGCCTCGGGGATGGTGCGCAGGGAGAAGCGCCCATCCTCTTCGCAGAGGCGTAGGCCGAGATCGGAGTGGGTGAGGGCGGAGGCGATGTCTTCGAGGTAGGAGCGGATCTGGCGCGGGGAGATGGCCGCATACTCAGCCGCCGGCGTGCCCGGCTCGGCCCGCTCGCCCACCTGGCGCAAGGTCGCGCGCAGCTCCTCGACCGTCAGCGGTGCCTTGGCCCCGAAGAGGAGCGCCCCGATAACCGCCTGCAGACTCTTGGGCGGCGGCAAGGCTTCGCCGGAAGCCGCAACCTCGGTCATTCGCCCTCCGTCCTCGTCACGGCTCGAGCGCGCGCAGGCCGCTATTCTGGCCAGGGAGGCTCTGCGCCGGGATCTTCCACAGCAGCAGCGGCCCCTCAGTGCCGGGCAGACGTTGCTGGGAGACCGCCGGCGGCGGCATCAGCGGGTCGTCCTCAATCGGCTTGAGGGTGACGCATTGGCGGGCGAAGAAGTTGCTGGGGGTGAAGGTGAGGGTGCGCGGTTCGGCCCCGAGCCCGGGTTGGTTGATGACGGCCACCGAGAGGACCGCCTTGCCGGCCGGCCGCCGCCACAGATTAAAGGCGTAGCGGTTTTCGCCCAAGGGTTTGCAGAAGATGGCATTGGGCTCGCACTGGCGCAGACGCATCGAGAGCATCACATCGATGCCAATGCCCATAGCCACCGTCTCCTGCGCGCTGAGTTTCTCGGGGAGCGCCACCGAGCCGGTCCACTCCAAGTAGACCATTGCGGCGAACATGGCCGCGGCCGGGGCGGTGGGCAGGTAGGTGGCCGAACCAGGCGAGGCCGGCTCGTAGAGCGGCTTGCCGGTGAGGGTACGCGTCCACTCGGCCACAGCCAGGGGGAAGGGGAGCCAACGGGGCTTTGCGCTGTCGCGCGCGAGAATCTCGTCCAGGTGCGCGAGCTCCTCCAGGCCGGTGGGGGCGGCGAAGGCCGGGCGGGTGTAGCAGGTGATGTTCGGGAGGCCGGGGGTGTTGGCGGTGGAGCGGAAGAGGCCTGGCAGGGTGCTCTCCAGGTCGCTCTCTGTGGTGTAGTGGATCACCAATTCGCGGCCTTCGGCCTGGGCGATACGCTCGAGCCAGGGGGCCAGCGCGCGCTCAAAGGAACCGTTGTAGAGCAGCACGTCGAGCTTGGTAGCCGCGCGCTGGGGGAGCGTTTCGGCCGGCAGACGCGCCGCCAGGTCGGCCAAGACCTCGCGCTCGGCGAGGCCCTTGGCGATGGAGGCGAGGAGATCCTCGGCGACTTCGGCGTGGAGGCCGCCCATCGGGGGCACCTCGGCTGCTTCGCCGCGGATGGCGAGCACCATCGAGGCCGCGAGAATATAAGCTTCCGAGGCTGGGCCCTGGGGCACCTTGCCGTTGTAGAAGGTGTCGTCGGTATACACTTTGCGCCAGACGCGCGAGAAGGGCAGGAGCGTGCAGTGGGCGTTGAGGGCCAGCCGCGCCTGCTTGAGTGCCTCCTTGGCGTTGTAGAGGCCCGTCATCTGGTAGCGCGGCTTGCGCATCTCCACCAAGATGGGCCGGGCCAGGCGCGTGTCGCGTTGGGCCACCAGACCGCGCAAGGCCATAAAGGTGAGCGCTTCGTTCTCTTGGGCCGAGGGGGAGACCAGGAGCGCGTCGGCCTTCAACAGCTCAATCCGCTCGGCTTCGCGCTCGGGGTCGTTGACCCACGCCGAGAGGAAGTCGGTGCCGTCGGTGACGGCGGTCACCGGTTCGCCCAGGAGCTGCCCGAGCTTCTCGGCCACCTCGGCCGCCGGCAGCGGGAAGCCCTTGCCGACGAGCCAGGTCACGCGCGCCGAGGCCGCCGTGCCCACGAGCACGAGCACGGCCAGGAGGGCGCCTTTGAGGGAGGAAACGCGCATCATCGTCTTCCTTGGGTTGAGCCGTGCGCCTAGCGGAAGTCGGCCAAGCCGGCGAAGTCGAGGGTGGCGAAGTAGTCGTCAATCGTCTCGGCGCGGCGGATTTCCTTCACCGAGCCATCCTCGCGCAGGAGGAGTTCGGCGGAGCGGAGCTTGCCATTGTAGTTGAAGCCCATCGCGTGGCCGTGGGCACCGGCGTCGTGGAGCACCAGGAGGTCGCCGGGGACAATCTCCGGGAAGGCGCGCTGGATGGCAAACTTGTCGTTGTTCTCACAGAGCGAGCCGGTGATGTCGTAGACGTGGTCCTTGGGGAGTGCTTCCTTGCCCAGGACGGTGATGTGGTGGTAGGCGCCGTAGAGCGCCGGGCGCATCAGGTTGGCCATGCAGGCATCGAGCCCCACATAGTCGCGGTAGATGTGCTTGAGGTGGCGGACGGTGGAGACGAGGTAGCCGTAGGGCCCGGTGATGCAGCGGCCGCACTCCAGGTAGATGGCCAGCTCGGGGTGGCCCTTGGCAAGGAGCCGCTCGCAGTAGGCCTGCTCAATGCCCGCGCCCACGCGCTCGATATCCACCGCCTGTTGCTCGGGGCGATAGGGGATGCCAATGCCGCCGCCGAGGTTCACGAAGTCGAAGGTAATCCCCAACTTCTCCTTGAGTTCGATGATGAGGTCGAAGAGGAGGATGGCCGTGTCGATGAAATACTGCGGGTTGAGCTCGTTGCTCGCCACCATCGTGTGCAACCCAAAGCGCTTGACGCCCTTGGCCTTGAGCAGCGCGTAGCCCTCAAAGAGCTGCTCGCGCGTAAAGCCATACTTCGCCTCCTCGGGCTTGCCAATGATGGCATTGCCGCCCTTCAAGGGCCCCGGGTTGTAGCGGAAGCAGACCCGCTCGGGCAGGCCGCAGGTGCGCTCCAGGAAGTCGATGTGGCTGATATCGTCGAGGTTGATGTTCGCGCCTAGGGCCTTGGCCTTGGCGAACTCCTCGGCCGGCGTGTCGTTGGAGGTGAACATCATCGCCTCGCCCGGCAGCCCCACCCGCTCGCTGAGCAGCAGCTCGGGCAGCGAGGAGCAATCCGCCCCAAACCCTTCCTCCTGCAGCACGCGCATCAGGTAGGGGTTCGGCGCGGCCTTCACCGCAAAGAAGTTCCGGAAGCCCGCATTCCACGCAAAGGCCTTGCGCAGACGCCGCGCGTTCGCACGGATGGCCTTCTCGTCGTAGAGATGGAAGGGGGTTGGCCACTGCGCGGCAATCTCCCGCAGTTTCGCCTCGGAACACGGCAGGGTCTTGGGGCTGGCAATCGTCTCGTCGCTCATCGCTCGTCTCTTTCTTAATCGTTACGCTTCCGGCGCGAAGGGGATCTCCTTGGCCCCCTTCCACAACGCCTCAATGTCGTAGTACTCGCGCGCCTCGGGTACAAAGAGATGCGCCACCACCGTGAAAGCATCCAGCAGCACCCAGCCGCTATCCGCCTCCCCCGAGCAGCGATAGGTTCCGCCCTCCTGCGTCTTCAGATACGCCACCGCCGCCCGCTGCAACGCCTTCAAGTGCGGCGCAGACGTCCCCGATGCCACCACGCAATAATCCGTCACCGTCGACACCCCACGCACATCCAGCACGCGGATTCCCTCCGCCTGCTTGTCATACAGCGCCTGGGCAATTCCTAACGCCAATCCTTCACTCGTCTGATCCATCGCTCGCTTCCTTCTGCTCGTTCGTCCGTCCAGTAGCTATTCCGTCTGTCGGCCCCATAGTATAACCTTTTCC
>CAMGJH010000032.1 GCA_946056345.1 uncultured Lentisphaeraceae bacterium
GAAGGTGAACGCCGCCACGGAACAGACCCTCGAGCGGTTGGTGACCACCGGCGGCACCTTCGCCACGGACGGGGTGGGGGAGATTTCGGTGGAGTTCGCGCAGATGGTGAGCGGGGCGGCGAACTTTGCTTCGCGCGCCACGGCGCAGTCGGCGCGCCCGGCGATGGAGCGCGCGGGCGATGCAACGGTGAGCAAGTTTACCCTGGCCAATGGTGGCACCATTCTCTATCAGACGCGCGCGGATTTGGCCAAGTATTTTCCGGTGGGCTTCATCCCCGAGGGCGACTACACCGTGCAGCTGGGGGCCGACCTCTACAGCGAGCTCTCCTTCCCCTATATCTTTACGGTGATGGGCGCGCCGGCAACGGCCCGCTTTACCGTGCTCGCCAGCACCGGCAATCCGGCCCCCGAGGGGAGTTGGAGCGCCAGCGGCAACACCATCACCCTCAATGATTCCTCGGCCATCACCGGCGAGGTGCTCGACCTGGGCGCGCCGAAGTATCACTATACCTTCGACAATGGCGACCTCGTCAAGGCCGATGACGCGCGGGAGGATGGTAGCCTCCAGAATGAGAACGCGAAGTATGAGGCCTCCGATAACGGTCAGTGCCTGGCCTCCGGCACGCCGTGGTCTGGTGGCTTCCAGCTCCCGAGCGGTGCGTGGAGCTTTGGTACTTACTTCCGGCTCAAGGCTACGCAGGAGAAGGATGTGCTCTTTGGCTTTGGTCAGGCGGGCACGCCCGGCGCGCTCTACCTGACCAAGGGCGCGGGCAACACGGCAACGCTGTGGCACAATCCCACGGGCTCGGGCATCGTTGAGCTCTTCACCGTCCAACTCGCGGGGTCGGGGGAGACCTGGAACCACCTCTTGCTGACGCACACCGAAGGGACCATCACCTGCTACGTCAACGGCGAGCAGGTGGCGGTGGCGAAGGGCGACTTCGCCAAGACGCTGACGCAGTTCCAGATTGGCTCGATGCACGGCGGTGTGGGGCACGGCTTTACGAAGTGGGAGGAGCACGATGGTCAGGGGCACTATGGTCAGGTGGATGACTTGGCGGTGTGGTCGAGCGTGTTGATGGGCCGGCAGGTTACGCAGGCGGCGACCAAGGTGATGGGCAAGTGGCGTTGGCGCGAGGTCGAAACCCCCGACGAGGCGCTCGATGCGGCGGCAACCGATTGGCAGACGGTCGATGGCACGGCTAGCGCTTGGCCGGCAACGGAAGCCGATAAGAACTACACGGCGGCGGTCACCTTCTCTGCCGCGGCCACGCTTGACGAGCTCTTCCCGTTGACCGAGGTCTTTACTGCGCGCGAGGTGCTGTGGGATGGCGCGCAGGTCTCCTTCGTGGCCAGAGAGACGGCGTTGGAGCTCTCCGAGAATGCGCCGCGCCTGGCGGTGGCCAACGACCTGGTGGTGGACCTCGCGGGGGCGGAGTTGGCGCTGACGAAGGCGGTGCTTGCAGGGCAGAAGGTGGTGACGTTGGCCGAAGGGGCCTATTCGGGCGAGGTGACGCTGCGCAATGTGCCCGAGGGGCTCTTCGTCACGCCGGTGGTCACCGACACGGGGCTCTGCGTCAAGGTTAACCAGGCGCCGTCGTTGTCGGGCAGCTCGTGGGAGTGGGTCGTCTCGGTGGATAACCGGTGGGACGGCGCAGCGAGCGGCGTGCTTTATGGCTTGGATGCCATCGCCGTGCTCGGCGAGCACTGGAACGAGACCCATCAGAGCCCTGGAGGCGCCTCAAATAACCCGATTAACAACCCGAAGAAGCAGGATGGCTCCACGCTGAATGGCGCTTCGGTGAACTTCACGTTTGGCGGCGCGATTGGGTATTGGTCCGGCTATTCCGACAAGGTGAAGAAGGGCTATGCGCCCGGGCCAACGCGCTACGCCTTCAGCGGGTTGCCGGCGGGCGAGTACGCCGTGGTGCTCTACGCAGCCAGTTCGAACAATGTGCAGGCTTCGCCGGTGCGCGTGAGCGACGCGAATGGACTCGCCTATTACACTTATCGCGGCGGCGAGTTGACCTTCTCCGAGACGGTGCCGACGGCGGCCTGGGGCCAGAACAACGTGGATGGCTATGTGGTGGGCCAGAACACCATCGTCATGCCGGCAACGGCCAACGCTAGCGGCTCAATCGTGGTGGAGATCTCCGATAGCGAAACGCCCACGGCAGGTCCCGGGCTCGATTGGCAGACCGCCGTCGGCCGCGGCTACACGGCAGGGATTCAGTTGGTAAAGATGAAGGCTGCCGAGGCGTATGCGCGCACCCTCACGGGCAACGACACTTGGAATGCCACTGGGGCTTGGACGAAGCTGGCTGATGGCACGACGGTGGATGTTCCGCCGGCGGGGGCGACGCTCTTCCTGACGGTGACGGCCGACACCACGCTCACGATGGGCTCCGAGCGCCCGGACTTGGCCGCGATGATTGTCGATGGCGCCGGCGCGCTGACGCTTGACTATGGGAACCTGGGGCTGGAGGAGAAGGCCGACTACGCCAATGCGCCCTTCGAGCGGACGCTGTTGACCTCGCTCGCCGGGCTGCCGGAGAACCTGACTATCCGCACCTCGGCCCTCAACTACGGCGCTTACGCCACCATCGCCTACACGGAGACGGCGGTCGTGGCCACCGTCAACGCTCCCGAGGGGCTCTGGCAGGAGACTGGCACCGAGCGTATCATCTCCATCAACTTCGCCAATGCAGAGGCGAATAAGGTCATCGGCACCGCGCAGGAGGGCCTCGCCGGTTATGAGGTGCACGCTGCGTTGTGGAGTCAGTTCGTTGGGCCCTCGCAGACGGACCAGACGGTGAATGCCTATGATTATGCTGACCGCGCCAACGGGTCGGCCGCAGCGGTGGCAACGGGCACGCTCACCTACACCGCCGGAACCGCGTGGAAGACAACTGCTGTAGACGCAAACGCTAGGGGCCTCTTCAAGGGCTACCTAGATGATAACGGTATCAACGACTGGGCGGGGTCGACCCTGAGTGCCACGGTCGTCTTGCCGGCGGACTGGGCAGCGCGCTATACGGCCATTCTGTACAAGGCGTCCGATACCAATCTCGACAAGACGAAGTTCACGGCGGCCCTCATCAATGGCGTGTGGTATTCCTATGTGAATGAGGTGTTGACCTCGCTTGCGAATTTCCCGGCGAGCGCATTGCCGGGGGCTGAGTATGACTGGGGGTCGGTGAAGTCTCGCCAGGAATATACCGCGGGCACGAATGTGATGGTTGTCTCCGGCCTCTCGGGCCAGACCTTCACCACGGAGAAGTGGGCCTCGCGAGGCGCGTGGACGAGCTTTGATGCCCGTGGCGGTCTGGCGGCGATTCAGCTGAAGGAAGAGAAGAGCCTGACTCCGGGCACGGTGAAGACCTTCATTGCCAAGGCGAGCGGCGATGCGCGTTGGGCCAGCTTGCAGTGGCGCGACGAGAATGTGCAGGGAACGGGTGATGATAAGCCTGGAGCGAATGATGCTGCAACGATTGTGCTCACGGGCGACCTCTCGCTCGACCTCTCTGGGGTGGCGGTCAAGCATCTGACGATTTACGGCAATGGTCACGCGGTGAGCTTTGGCAATCGGTCGGAGGCGACTGTCGGCTCCTGGGCCTTTGTGAATGACACCACGCTGGCGCTTACGGAGGATCGCGAGACACTGCCGGCGAACACGGTGGCCTATCCCAAGCGCGTCCGCTATGACTATCCCTACGGCTATGACGTTCCCTACGAAGTCAATGTGACGACGACCACGCGCTACGAGCAGGAGTTCGCGGCGGGCTTTAAGGGCACGCTCACCCCGCAGGGCGGCTTGGTGGAGTTCTCCTCTGGCGCGGTCCACTTCACGGGCTTGCCCATCACGGGCACCGAGACCGATCTCCTCTTCTCGGGCGATACGGTTGTCACCCTCGCCGATGGCGTGCCCTTCTCCTTCGGCACGGCCAACCTCACCTTCAAGGACAACGCCACGGTGACTGCCGAGGCGATGCGGTTGTGCGATGAAGGCCCTGCCCGCACGGTCAACCTGGCGATGACCGATGATGCCACGATCACCATCACGGGCAATGTGAACGATAGCCGTGGCAACAACTCGCTCCTTTGGCCGCACTGGGCCGGCACCCTCAACGCCTCGTTGCGCGACCGGGCCAAGGTCCTTGCCGAACAGGCAGTAATGGTCCTCGGTGTAGCCGATGCCGATACCTTGCAAGGTCGTCTGACGCTTGCCGACGATGCCGAGGTGCGCGTGGCCGGGCTCTATGGTTATGGTAGTGTTGCCGCCACATCCTACGACATCAACCTCAAGGGTGGCAAGCTCTTGATTGGCTCGCGTGGCGGGGTCGCTCAGGAGGGCATTCGACCCATCTCGCTCAACTTCCAGGGCGGCACCTTCGGCGCTTGGCAGGATGTGGAGATGTTGGGCGATCCCGCTCGTCAGCTCTTTACCTCCGTCACCGGCAACCCGCTCTTCGCGGGTGAGGCAACGATGACCTTCACCTCCCCAGAGCCCTTCTTCGCCGATCCCGCCGCGCGTGCCATATTGAGCTCGGGCGGTCTGGTGCTCCGGGGCAAGGACTTCGCTGCGCTTCCGAGCTTCCAGGTTCTGGGCGGGCAGTTGACGCTTGCGGGGTGTGCGCCGGAGATGGGCAGCCTGACCCTCTCGGGCGGTTCGCTCGAGCTCGACGCCGCCTTCCCGACGGTGAGTGCGCTCTCCATCCCGGTCGATACCATCATTCACCTGCCGCTGCGCGAGAAGTTGGCGGAGGGCGGCTACATCACGATGGCCAACGGTCGCCAGATCCCCGCCCTCACCCATGCCGTCTTCGAGCTGGCGCTTGACCCCGACCGCTCGGAGACTTCGCGCGTGCTGCCGTTGGTGCCGTTGGTGCTCGGCGGCTACACCGAGGGCACCGAGCCGCAGGTCAAGGGCTTTGGCGTGCTCAACAATACCAACTCGGCCATCAGCGACTACGCGGCCGTCTTCCGCAGCGGGTCGGCCGGGCGCGGCCTCTACGCCGAGCTCAAGGGCAACGAGGTGCTCAAGGAGCACACCGTCCACCTGAACGCGACCACCGAGGCCCTCGAGGGCCGCGGCTATCCGCTCATCCAGTCGACCCTCAACGCCTATCCTTACCACATCTTCAGCGGCGAGTTGGCCAACGCCAAGGTCCTCGTGCCCGAGGGTGGCGTGGCCTTGCCCCATGCGGCCTTCATCGGTACGCCGATTACCCTCGTCGCTCGGAGCAGCACCCCCGGCACCCTCCTTCATGGCATCAACTCCACCTTCTCTACCGATGTCACCTTCGACCTTTCGGCTTGGGCCGCAGCGATGCCCGGCCTGGTGCGCGGTGCCATCAAGGGCGTGCCCGCCAGCCTCTGCCTAATGAGCGGCGGCGCGGTCAAGGCCCCGGCCTCGGTGCGCTTGAAGGTCGACTTCGGCTCGGCCTACACCCTGCCTGCCGGCGTGGAGGCCTCGGTGGAGACGACCGCCCAGGGCGTCTACTACGTGCTGCGCTACGAGCGGCGCGCCCGGACGCTTTCGGTGAACTTCACGGAGAGCACCGTGCCGCTGACTGCGCCGCCGGCGCAAGTGGGCGTCTATGCGCTGCCGCTGACGGGTTGGAACTCGCTTGAAGGCATCTTCTCCTCCACGGCGCTCAAGCTCTCGGATGTGGGCGGCGTGGCGCAGGAGGTGGCGATGGGCGCGGACGACCCCGCGCAGAGCACCCAGCTGCTCTCCTATACCTCTCAGACCAATAGCGCCTCGGGCGCGAGCGCGCCGCTCCTGCAGGTGTGGTTGGATGACTCCACCGAGCAGCAGCTGCGCGTGGCGCATATTCCCTTTGCGGCCTATCGCGTGGCGCTTATCTTCGCGAACGACCTGGAGGGCGCGGCCTACGCCACCGCCAGCATCAATGGTAGCAGCTACGCGATGGATGCCGAGGGCTACACCCGCCGCGACATCACCGGCTACACCGCGCTGGACGCCAAGGGCAACCCGGTGGTCTCCATCCCGGCCGACACGCAGTGGGGCAGCACCGACTTTACGGCCGCCTCCACGCCCGTTGTCCTGGGCCACAATGCGCTCGTGAGTGAGGTGCTCACGGACTCGACCCTCACCCTCAAACTGCCCGGCTTCACCTATGGCGAGCGCTACGCCGGCCTCGCGGCCCTGCAGATCCTTGAGGCGCCCGGCACGGATGCCGTCGGCCAAATCCTCACGTGCACCTACACCTTCCAGGCGGACGGGGATTACGAGCTCTCCGCCCTCCCCCTCGGCGGCTCGGCCACCTCCTGGGAGAATGGCCCGGAGAACATTTTGGTCCTGACCAGCGACCATGCCGTCACGCTCACGCTCCCGAAGGGCTTCGAGGCCGATCGCATCATCTGCGCCGGCTCGGGGACCATCACCCTGCGCGTGGCGGGCAACGGCGGTGCGGCGCTGCGCGAACTCGATGCCGGGCAGCTCGCCAACGTCACGGTCGACTTCCCGGCCACCGGCCTGGTCTTCACGCCAGCCAGCGGGACCTCGCGCTTCGAGCAGGCCTTCGACAATGGCGGCAGCGCCTACACCATCGCCGAGGGGGCCACCCTCGCGCTGGGCGAAAGCTCGGGCATCGTCACCGAGTTCGACAACAACGACACCGCCACCCTCGACATCGACGAGGTCAACTCCCGCGGCACCCTCCGCCGCGACTACCCCGTCACCCAGACGAGCAGCATCTCGCGCTCCAACCTCACCTTCGCCTTCAAGCAAGGCACGGTGACGCTTGAGACGAATAACTCCACCTACGGCATCTTGGTGGAGGAGGAGGATGTCTTCCGTGTGACGGGTAAGTTCTTCCCGGCTTTCAATGGCGAGTTGGGGACCGCTACGCCGTGGCACTGGGCTTACACGCAGACTGGCGGCCAGGTCTCCTTCGAGGGGTCTGGCGGCACAAATGACGGCATCTGCTGTTTCTCCAGCGATAACGGCGCGGCGGACTCCTCGGCCACCTTCAACATCTCGGGTGATGCCCAGACGCGCTTCCAGTTGAATGCTATCCGCTCGTGGTCGAGCGGTGTGGCCGTGCAGGTCAATGTTTCGGAAGAGGCGACCTTAGCCTTGGGTGAGAGCGGCTTCTATCACCGCAACCGTCCTAATTCCTCCTATACGGCCACGTTTAGCGGGCAGGCCACCTTGGAGGCGATTGCTGCCACCCTCGGTGCCACCAACGTCATCCCCACCTTCAACGGCGGGCGGTTGACGACGAAGCAGCCCGAGGCGAACTTCACCTTGCCGATGGCTTTCACCGGCACGGAGGATATGCCCACGATTGTCGCCCCCGAGGCGGTCTCCACGGTGGTCCTCTCCGGCGCGAACAGCGGCAGGGGGACGATAAAGGTCACGCAAGGGACCTTGGCAATCGCCAACGCCTCGGCGCTGGGCAACGCCTCGGTGACGGTTGAGGCCGGTGCCACCTTCGAGGCTCGCAATTTCACCTCCGGCCTCTCTGGCAAGGTCACCTTCGCGGAGGGCGCAACCTGCTCGGCCACCAGCGCCACCGAGCCGACGGGCGATTACACCGCGCAGATTGCCGGCACCATTGCCTTCCCGGCCGACCGCTCCACCGTCACCTTCCGCCTCAACGGCAAGGCCTACACGGTGGCTGATGGCGATGTGGATACGGCCAACGGCACGGTCATCTTCCGCTCGGCCGCGCAGCTGCCCTTCGAGGCGGTCACCTGGAACACCTCCGGCCCCGGCGGCGAATGGGCCGAGGGGAACGGCACGCCGTGGGTCGACACCAAGCGCTACTGGAATGGCGTCAGCGTCACCTTCCCGGCGAACCCGGGCGAGGCGGCCGGCAAGGTCGACCCGATCGTCGGCAGCATCCGCCCCGCCTCGCTTACGATTGCGGAGGGCGATAACTACACCTTCACCTCCGTGGACGGTCAGCAAGGCCTCCTCGACCTGCGCAACTGCGTGGCGAGCGATAACACGCTCAATCTCGGGAGCGGCACCACCTTCGATGTGCCCATCGCCCTCGCCAGCCCGGTGGTCACCCTCCGCCAGGGCTCGCTCGCGCTTCGTCTCCTGGGCGTGATGTCCAACGGCAACAAGACCGCCACCCTCATCGGCACCGGTAACCTCACAGAGGCAGCCAACCACGGCATTTGGGCCGACGCGACCTATGACGGCTCCATCACCTGGACGCCGCACGCCGGCGAAACGCAG
>CAMGJH010000033.1 GCA_946056345.1 uncultured Lentisphaeraceae bacterium
GTCTCGCCCGGGTTTACGTTGGATTTGCGGTATGCGCCGAGCGGGGTGACGCCCGGCGCGTGGGCGACGGCTGAGGCGGCGGGGACCTCAGCGGCCTTCGTGGCGCGGACGGTCGAGCGCGCGGTTGACAGCGATGGGGATGGCCTACCCGATGCGTGGGAGCGGGAGATGGGGCTCGACCCCGAAGTGGCCGATGGCGAGGCCGATCCCGATGGCGACGGGCGGACGAATCGCGAGGAGTTTAATGCCGGGACCCATCCGCTCGTGGCGGAGGATTGGACGGGGGCGATTGGGGAGAGCGCGGGGAGCACGGTCGACACCGGGGCCTATCCGCTGGGCTTTTCGATTGACCGCGACGGGGACGGTCTGCCGGATTGGTGGGAGGCGCGTTATGGGTTGGACCCGTTGGACGCGGCCGATGCGTGGGGCGACCCCGACGGCGATGGGGTCGCCAATCTGGAGGAGTATTTGGCCGGTACGCAGCCGGACCACGACGACCGCCTGGTGGAGGTCTGGGGGCTCTCGACGCTCTTTGATGTAGACACCGCCGGGCGCGCGCCCGATAGCGACAAGGACGCGCTACCCGATGCGTGGGAGGTGGTCCACGGGCTCAATCCGCACGACCCGAGCGACGCGCAGCGCGATAGCGATGGCGACGGGCGGACGAATCTGGAAGAGTATAATGCCGGCACCCATCCCCTGGTGGCCGACCTGTGGGAGCGCTCGGCGGCGGAGAACGCGAATGGTCCCTTCGTCACCGACACGCGGGTGGAACTTCGCGGCCATAACCCCTCCTTCGACGAGACCTTTGCCGTGACGCTGGAATCCGGCCGCTTCGTCTGTGACACCGGCGGGCTTTACTACGACTGGGACGGCGATGGGATTCCCAACTGGTGGGAGGCCCGCTACGCCCGCGACAAGGTCTCGCTCGATGCCGATGCCGATCCCGATGGCGATGGCTACTCCAATCGCGACGAGTTCGTGCTCTACTCCGACCCGACGGACGCGCGCTCGGCCTTCCGTCTAACCCTGGGCGCGCAGGCGCCGCAGCCGCCCTTGAGGCTCGCCGCGAGCGAGGGCGAGGGCGCGAGCGTGCTCTACCTCTCGTGGCCCTCGGCTCAGGGGCGGCGCTACCGCGTGTTGACCAAACAGACGCTGGCCGAGGCGTGGGAGGCCGAGGCGCTCTACACCCTCGAGGGCACGGGCGAGGTGCTCTCGGTGCCACTCCCCGCCGGCGAGGCTACGCGCTTCTTCCGCGTGACCGTTGAGCTCATCGCGCCCTAGCGGGATGGCCTCATCGGCCCGATAAAGACGCCCTGAAGCGCACCTCCCGGCTTGACGCGGCGGGGGCGATTGTGGTATTATCTCTTCTACTTCATATCGAAAGGACAGAACAGTTATGGCATTTCTGCTTGGATTACTCTTCGTTATCGAGGCATTGGTTGCGCTCCTGATGGTGGCGGTGGTGATGTTGCAGCCGCCGAAGGATCAGTCCGGCGGAATGGGCTCTGCCTTTGGGGGTGGCTTCGGCGAAGAGGTCTTTGGCGGGCGCACGGGGAATGTGCTCTCGCGCACGACGGTGGTGTTGGGGGCGATTTTGGTGGTGAACTCGCTCTTGATTGCGATGGTTGTGCGTGGGCGGATTAGCAGTTCTGCGCTCTCCAATCAGGTGGTGGTGCCGGCGGCCCCGGAGGCTCCGGCCGCGCCGGCGGAGTAAGCTTGTAGCCCTCTTTATCCAGTCTTTTGCCAGGAGACCTAGAATGAATCTCGAAATGCTTGAAAAGGCCCGTGCGCGCGTTCCCAGCATCCCGGTGTTGGTCAACTTGGTGTCTCAGCGGACCAAGCAGTTGAACCGTGGCGAGCGCCCCTTCCTGAAGCCGCTCTCGAAGGAAGAGGACAAGTCGGACATCGCGCTGCGCGAGATTGCCGAGGGGCTGGTGCTCGCTCAGGTGGATATGCAGGCAGTGGAGAAGCACAACGAGGCGCAGACTCGTTGGGGCCGGCACCTGTAAGCACGCCTGGGGCATTAGGGCCTTGCACGGATGGCCTCCGGTAAGAAATCCAAGGCACCAGCGGGCGGCAACCTGGTTGTCAACCGCAAAGCCACGCACGACTACACTGTCCTGGAGAAGTTCGAGGCCGGGATTGAGTTGGTGGGCACCGAGGTGAAGGTGCTGCGCAATGGCGAAGGTGGCCTGCTGGGGGCTTGGTGCAAGATTACGCCCGACAACCAGTTGTGGTTGATGCAGGTGCGCATTCCGCCCTACGCTTTCGGCAATCGTTTTAATCACGACTCGTTGCGTACGCGCCGGTTGCTGATGCATAGGGCCGAGATTGTGCGCTTGCGCAGCAAGGTGGAGCAGAAGGGGCTTTCGCTCATTCCCCTGCGGCTCTACCTCAACCCGCGCGGCAAGGTCAAGGTGGAACTGGCGCTCTGCCAGGGCAAGAACCAGTACGATCGCCGCGAAACCATCAAACGCCGCGAGGCCGATCGGGCGATGGCCCGCGCCATCCGCGTCTATCGTTAACCCCCAAGAGCCCTTTTACCCCCCCCAACAGAGGAGAAAACAGTATGCGTCCCGGACTTTGGCAGATTTTGATTGTCGTTCTCATTGTTGCGCTTGTCTTTGGCGCCAAGAAGATCCCCGAGATCGCTCGCGCGCTGGGGCGCTCCTCTGGCGAGTTCAAGAAGGGCCTGCGCGAAGGCAACGAGGCCGCCGCCGGCAAGGTTGACGAGCTCAAGCGCTCGTTGCTGGACGAAGGCGCCGACAGCGAGGCGAAGCACTAAATCGCCCGCGTGCATTCGTTGGCAAAGGTGCAGGAGAGTCGGCCGCGGGGCCGGGGCTCCTGTTCGTTTTTCATTCTGCGCTCATCTGCGAGCGGTGAGCGGCCGGTTGTGGTAGAATAGCGCAATATGATGGAGACCTTGGAGATAGAGGGCTTTGAGTTTCGGCAGCGCTTGGTGCAGTCGACGCGCTGCGTGCTGTGGCGCGCGGTGCAGTGCGCACTGGATCGCGATGTGCTGGTGGCCGTCTTCTCGGAGGAGGTGCTGGCCGATGAGGCGTTGGCCGATGCGCTCTTTGCGTTGGTGCGGAAGTTGACGCAGGTGAAGACTCCGCTCATTCCCGATGTGATTGATATTCGCCGCGAGGCGGGCACGGGCTATGTCATCTTGGAGGACGCGCACGCCGCGCCGCTGATGTCGCTGCTGGATGGGAAGCGGGTGGAGCCCGAGCGGCTGACGCGGCTGGGGATGAAGTTGGCCGAGGGCTTTGCGGCCCTGGCGCAGGAGCACTTGGTCTATGGCGGGTTGCGCCCGAGTAAGGTCTATCTGGTCGATGGTAGCGAGCCTCTCTTGCCGGACTTTTCGCCGATGAGCTTCGAGGCGGGGTGGGGGACCAATCCGCCGGAGCGGGCGTTGGTGGGCTCGGCCCCCTACGTGGCGCCCGAGCAGTATATGGTGCCGGAGACGGTCGATACGCGCGCGGATATGTTCGCTTTGGGGATGACGCTCTATGCGCTGGGCACGGGGCAGGTGCCCTTCGGGGCCATTCCGGCCGAGGAGATCCTCGAGCGCAAGCTGCAAGAGCAGATTCCTTCGCCGTGCGATGTGGTCAAGGGCTTTCCGCGGCCGTTGGCGGCGGTCTTGGGGCGCCTGACGCGCCGCGCCGCGGCCGAGCGTTATGCCGATTGGGACGAGGTGGTGTGCGACCTGGCGGCCACCCTCCGCGGCGAAGCGCCCGCCGAGGGCGATGAGGCCGGCGCGGTCATCGCTCTGCCCAATCCGGCCAAGTGGGGCCGGGCTGAGCGAACGATTCGGATTTCGGCTGCGGAGTTGCGGGCCCATCGGGGCAAGCCCTTCCAGCGCAAGCGGATGGGGCTGTGGGGCTGGGTGGCGCTGGTGGGCACGGCGGTGTTGGCCTTGGCGCTGGCGGTGATGGCCGCGATGGTGTTGCTGTAAGGGACGGGAGAGGACGAGACGATGGCAGAGGATGCGGACTTGGCAGAGGTGGTTGCGCGGCTGGAGGCGTTGCGCGCGGAGATTGCGCGGCACGACAGGCTCTACTATGTGGAAGCGCGGCCGGAGATTGAGGATGTTGCCTACGATAAGCTCTGGTTGGAGCTGGAGGCGCTTGAGCGCGCTCATCCGCAGTTGGTGACCCCCACTTCGCCCACCCAGCGCGTCAGCGGTGAGCCGCTCACCGGCTTTGCGAAGGTCCGCCACGAGCTGCCGATGCGGAGCCTCGATAAGACCTACGACCGCGCCGACCTGGTTCAGTTCGATACCTTCCTGCGCCAGCAGTTGCCCCTGGAGGCGTGGGAGTATGTGGTCGAGCCGAAGGTGGATGGCCTCTCCCTCTCGTTGCGCTACGAGCACGGGCAGTTGGTGCGCGCGGCCACACGCGGGAATGGCGAGGTGGGCGACGACATCACCGCCAATGTGCGCACCATTCGCTCGGTGCCCCTCTCGATTCCCACCGAGGCCGCGTGCGTGGAGGTGCGTGGCGAGATCTTTATGACGCGCGCTGGCTTCGCGGCCCTCAACCGCGCCGAGGAGGAGGCCGGGCACGAACCCTTCGCCAACCCGCGCAATGCTGCCGCAGGCTCCATCAAGCTCCTGGACCCGCGCGAGGTGGCCAAGCGCCCGCTCGATGCCGTCTTCTATGCTTCGGGCCGGCTGGAGGGGATTGACTTTGCCACACACACCGAGATGATGGCCACCTTTGCGCGGTGGGGGCTCAAGCCCCAGCCGTGGAGCCGCCTCTGCCGGACGATGGCTGAGGTGATGGCCGCGCTCGACGAGTTGGAGGGCAAGCGCCACGCCTTTCCCTTCGAGATGGATGGGGCAGTCATTAAGGTCAACGAGCGCGCACTCTATGAGCAGCTCGGCAGCACGGCTCACGCGCCGCGGTCGGCCCGAGCCTACAAGTATGCCCCCGAGAGCGCTCAGACGCGGCTGCGGGGAATCACGGTGCAGGTGGGGCGAACGGGGGTGCTGACGCCGGTGGCCGAGCTCGAGCCCGTCTTCCTGGCCGGCTCGGAGATTGCCCGCGCCACGCTGCACAATGGCGACTATGTGGCCGGGAAGGATATCCGCGTGGGGGATATGGTGGTTATCTCCAAGCACGGGGATGTGATTCCGGCGGTGGACGAGGTGGTGGCCGAGAAGCGGCCGGAGGGGACGGTGCCCTTTACGATGCCAACGACCTGCCCGGCGTGCGGGGGCGAGGCGGTGCGGTTGCCCGGCGAGGTGGCGTTGCGATGCGTCAACCCGGCCTGCCCGGCCCAGCGCGTGGGGCACCTGCAGCTCTTTGTCTCGCGCAATGCGCTGGATATTTCGGCCGTCGGCGAGCGGTTGGCCGAGGCGCTGGTGCAGTCGGGGGCTGTTTCTCGGCCGCTGGATCTCTATGGCCTTTCGGCCGATTGGCTGGCGGGGTTGCGCCTGGTGGGCGAGGATGGTCAGGAACGCCGTTTTGGCCGCCGCGCGAGCGAGGTGGTCAAGGCCTTGGAGCGGGCGCGGACGCTGCCGCTCCATCGTTGGCTCTTTGCGCTGGGCATTCCGGGCATTGGCGTGACGGCTGCTCGGGTGATGGCCGGACTCTTTGCGCGCGCCTCGGAGATGGTCTCGAAGGCCGGCGCAGCGAAGCTCGAGGCGATTGCGGGCTTCTATGCGCTCGTGGAGCAGAAGACTGAGGGCGAACTGGAGCGGCTGCGCTTGGCGGCGGCCATCGCTGCGCGCGTCGAGGCCCTCAAGCCCCTGGGCATTCTCTTGCGCGACGACCCGGCCCGGACAATCCGCGATCGCTACCTGCTTACCGTCAAGCCGGAGATGGTCCGCGCGTTACAGGGCTTCCTGGCATCGGACTACGCGCGGGACTTCTTTGCGCGCCTGGCCGAACTGGGTATCGACCCGGTGGCCGAGGCACCCGAGTGCGCGGCGGGGTCGGCCCTCGCTGGACTCTCCTTCGTGATTACCGGCACTCTCTCGCAGCCGCGCGAAGCCTTCGAGCAGTTGATCCGCTCGCAGGGCGGCACCGTCCAGGGGAGCGTCTCGAAGAAGACCTCCTACCTGGTCGTCGGCGAGAACCCAGGCGGCAGCAAGTGGACCAAGGCGCAGGCGCTGGGTACACGCCAGCTGCGCGAGGCGGAATTGATGGCGCTTGTGGCCGAAAAGGCGGGTGCGGAGGAGGCAGAATGAGGCGGTATTGGTTGGCCTTTATGGGGCTGGAGGTGCTCTTCTTGGCGGTCTTGGGGGTGTTCCTTTGGACGGGGATGCCCTTTTGGGCGCTGATGGCGTTGGGCGTGGTGGCGGTGGCGAGTCTGGCAATCGGCTGCGTGTTGTTATTGGTCAAGCGGCAGGAGGCAAGCAAATGAAGGGCTTTGTGCGTGTGGCGGCGGTGACGCCGAAGGTGCAGGTGGCGGCCCCGGCGGCGAACGCCCGGGCGTTGTTGGAGCAGGTGTGCGCGGCCGCCGAACAGGGCGCGCAGGTGGTTGTGACGCCGGAGCTCTCCCTCACGGGTTACACCTGTGCCGATCTCTTTGGCATGCAGTCGCTAGAGGCGCAGACCGAGGCCGCCCTCGCCGAGGTGCTCGCGGGCTTGCCCGAGGGCCTCGTGGTCGTGGTGGGCTTGCCCATTCGTTGGGAGGAGCGGCTCTACAACTGCGCGGCAGTCCTCCAAGACGGCCGCGTGCTGGGGTTGATCCCCAAGGTCCACCTGCCCACCTATCGCGAGTTCTACGAAAAGCGCTACTTCGTCAGCGGTGCCACCGTGCCTGAGGGTGCCACTTGGCGCGGTATTCCCTTCGGCACCGACCTCCTCTTTGAGTTTGGTAACCTACGCTTTGGCGTGGAGATCTGCGAGGACCTCTGGGCCGTCGACGCGCCCTCGAACCGTCTGGCCGCCGCCCGCGCCCAGCTTATCCTCAACCTCTCGGCCAGCACCGAGGCCGTCGGCAAGGCCGCCTACCGGCGCGACCTGGTGCGGATGCAGTCCGCCCGCCTGACCTGCGCCTACGCCTACGCCGCCGCCGGGATGGGCGAATCGACCACCGATGTGGTCTACAGCGGCCACCGCCTCTTGGCGAACAACGGCCGCATCCTGGCTGAGGCGCGTTGGAGCGAGGGGATCAGCCTGATGGACTTCAACCCCCATTGGGTGGATGTGGTGCGCGGCCGCGAGACCTCCTTCCCCGACCTGCCGCGCGTGGCGATGCGCCGCGTGGTCTGCCGCGCCCCGGCCGCCGGTGCCCCCTGCCTGGCCGATGGTTCGCTCGCCGGCCTCGAGGCTCATCCCTTCGTCCCGGCAGACGACACCCGCCGCACCGAGCGCTGCCGCGAGATCTTCCGTATTCAGGTGGCGGGTCTGGCCAAGCGCTTCACCCACACCCACAGCAAGCGCCTGGTCATTGGCCTTTCCGGCGGGCTCGACTCCACCTTGGCCCTCCTCGTCTGCGCCCAGATGTGCCGCGCGCTCGGTCTGCCCGGCTCGACCATCCTAGCCGTCACAATGCCTGGCTTTGGGACCAGCAAGCGGACCCGCTCGAATGCCGGCGCGCTGGCCGAGCTCCTGGGCGCGGAGTTGCGCGAGATCTCCATTGTCCCCGGCGTGGAGCAGCACTTCCGCGACATCGGCCACGACCCTGCCTGCCACGACATCACCTACGAGAATGCCCAGGCCCGCGCCCGCACCTACCTGCTGATGGATCTGGCTAATCAGAGCGGCGGCCTCCTCGTCGGCACCGGCGACCTCTCGGAGATCGCCCTCGGCTGGAGCACCTACAACGGCGACCACATGAGCATGTATGCCGTCAACTGCGGTGTGCCCAAGACCCTCGTGCGCTGGTGCGTCGAGACCGTCGCCCGCGAGAGCCCGGCCGACCTCGCCGCCGTCTTGCGCGACATCTGCAACACCCCCGTCTCCCCCGAACTCCTTCCCGGCGAACAGCACACCGAGGCTATCGTCGGCCAATACGAGCTCCACGACTTCTTCCTCTACTACTTCCAGAAGTTTGCCTGCTCGCGTGCCGAACTCGCCGACCTCGCTCGCCTCCTCCTGGGCTCCCAGTTTCCCCCTGAGGAGATTGACCGCACCCTCGACATCTTTGCCCGTCGCTTCGTCCAACAGCAATTCAAGCGTTCGGCTATCCCTGACGGCCCTAAGGTCGGCACCATCGCCCTC
>CAMGJH010000034.1 GCA_946056345.1 uncultured Lentisphaeraceae bacterium
CCGGGCCTACCTCGAGGTCAACCCGGGGCGGATAAAAATGTAAAGCGCCCCGGGGACAAAATGAACCCGGGGCAGAGGCGGCGGCGCAGAGCGCCGTCTGCAAAACCTTCAGGCTGCGCACTGGGCCTGGCGAAGCCGGCCACTGCAAAACGCTTAATGGCGCCTCCTAACCTCTCACTCGGGGCTGTTTATCGAAGGCCTAAGCCCTCGCCGCCCCTCCCCCACCCCGCCCGTCGCGAGACGCGCCCTGTCCACTGTCCACTGACCACTGTCGACTGCGAGGCAGCGAGCGCACAAGGGGCTTGCTGTTTGCGCCGGAAAGGTCTATACTATGGGCAGTCATCACAGAAAAGGAGTGCCATTATGGCTAAAGGTCTCATTAAGAATGCGTATATTGTCAGCCCCGGGTACGAGTTCGACGGCGGGGCCATCGTCATCGAGAATGGCAAGATTGCCAAAGTGTTGCAGCCGGGCACGCCGCTTCCGACGGATGCCGATTGGGTCTATGATGCCGAGGGCAACCTGGTGATGCCTGGCTTCATTGATGTGCATACCCACGGCGCGGTGGGCGTGGACGTCTGCGATGCCGACGATCCGACCGCGATTGAGAAGATTGCGAAGGCGAAGTTGGAAGAGGGCTGCACCGCGTGGTGCCCGACCACGCTCACCCTGCCGCCCGAGCAGCTGGAGGCTTCGCTCAAGCACGTGGCCGAGTATCGCAAGAACGAGAAGTACTCGAAGGTTCTGGGCGTGCACTTGGAGGGGCCCTTCGTCAACCCGGCTTGCTGCGGTGCGCAGAATCCTGCCTATCTCCGTAAGCCCGACATCGAAGAGGTCAAGCGCTTGCACGCCATCACCCCGGTCTGCCAGGTCTCCTACGCGCCTGAAGCGGAGGTGGGCGACGGTGCGAAGTTCGCGCGCGACTGTCTGGAGATGGGCATTGTCCCCTCCGCCGGCCACACCAAGTGCTCCTACAAGGAGTTTAAGGCTATCTACGCTGCCGGTCTGCGCCACCTGACGCACTTCTGTAACCAGATGACCCCGCTCCACCACCGCGACATCGGCCTGGTCGGTGCCGGGCTGCTTCTCGACGACCTGCGCGCCGAGATGATTTGCGACAAGATCCACCTCTGCCCCGAGATGATTGAGCTCGCCTTCCAGACCAAGGACCCCGAGACCATCCTCTTGATTACCGACTCGATGCGCGCCAGTCACATGCCCGACGGCCCCTCCAGCCTCGGCGGGTTGGAGGTGATCGTGAAGGACGGCGCGGCGCGTCTGGCCTCCAATGGCGCTCTGGCCGGCTCCATCCTGAAAATGAATGTGGCCCTCAAGAATGTCTGGGAGATCACGGGTATGCCCCTGAGCGTCCTGGTGAAGACCACCTCCTACAACCAGGCTCTCGAGCACGGCTTGGAGGACACCCTCGGCTGCATTGAGCCTGGCTACACCGCCGACATCACCGTCCTCGACGACGAATCTTTCGCCGTCAAGGCGGTCTTCATCGACGGCGAGAAGCGCCTGTAAGCCACTTGCTGGGCGTAAGGCATACGAGGCGCGCGGTCCTACGGCCGTGCGCCTCGCCTTTGGTGGCACAGTGCACGCGCGCCGAAGGCGTGGCGAATAGCACGCGGCATTGAGGTGTGCGCACGGCGGCGGGGGATGTGCTATAATGCGGCTCCATTTTGTTTTTGGAGCAGGTGTTATGGCAGCGGGAAAGCGGAAGGCAAAACAACCCGAGGCAGCGAGCGGTGCAGATCGCGCGCTAGAGGTGCCTTTGGCGCGGCGGGTGCCGCAGTCGATTGAGGCGGAGCGGGCGCTCTTGGGGGCGATTCTGATTGATAGCGCGCGCGTGTTGGAGTTGTGCGCGGCCAAACGGGTGGTGCCGGAGGCCTTTGTCGAGCCGGCGCATCGGTGTATCTACACGGCGATGATGCATCTCTCTTCGCGCGGGATGCCGGTGGACGCGGTGACGCTGGGGGAGTGTCTACGGGGGATGCAGGAGGAGGCGGCGAGCGCGGTGGGGCTGGAGATGCTCTCGGAGTTGGTGATTTCAACGCCGACGAGCGCGCACGCGGGATATTATATCGGCGTGGTGATGGAGCAGTATCTGCGCCGGCAGATTTTGGGCGCGGTGCGGGAGATTGAGGAGCGGGTCTACGATCCGGCGCAGGGGGCGGACTATGTGCTGGGCGAGGCCGAGCAGGCGATTTTGGCTATCGGCGAGGGGCGGACGCAGCAGGGCTCGACGGTGGATTGGAAGACCTCGGTGGGCGAAACGTTGGCGATGCTGACGCGGCAGTTGGATTCGCCGGGGCAGCTTTCAGGGCTCTCGACGGGCTTTAAGGCGCTCGACGAGAAGACGCGCGGGATGCATAAAGGGGCGATGATTGTGCTAGCGGCGCGTCCGGCGATGGGCAAGACCTCGCTGGCGATGAACGTGGCCGAATGTGTGGCGCGCGGGCTGGACATTATGGGCCGTCCGATTAAGAGCGCCGATGGGCTGCGCCATAAGCATACGGTGTTGGTCTTTTCGCTGGAAATGCCGCAGGTGCAGTTGACCACCCGTATGCTCTGCGGGATGGCGGAGGTATCGGCGCGCGAGGTGGAGCGCGGGCAGTTCGTGAAGAAGGAGGTGGTGCTGCCGCGCCTCAATGCGGCGGCACGCGAGTTGGCCGATACGCCGATTCTTTGCGATGACCAGGGCGGGCTGGATGTGTTGGAACTGCGGGCGCGGGCGCGGCATACCCACAAGAAGACCCCGCTCGACCTGATTGTGATTGACTACCTGCAGTTGCTGGGCTACCGCGAATACGCCGCGCAGGGGCAGCAGGTGATGGTCTCGAAGATCTCCGGCGAGATTAAGGCGATGGCCAAGGAGCTGAATGTGCCGGTGCTCGTGCTCTCGCAGCTCTCGCGCAATAGCGAGAACCGCAATGGCGACGAGAGGCCGAGGAACTCGGACTTGCGCGACTCGGGCGCCATCGAGCAGGACGCGGATATGATTTGGCTCCTGCGCCGCCCGAGCTATATGGGTTCGCGCGTGCCAGAGCACGACGACCGGCTGCTGGCGATTGTCGACGTCTCGAAGAACCGTAATGGTGCCACCGGCGAAGTGCGGTTGAACTTCGATGGCAGCATCACGCGCTTCAAGGACCGTACCGAGACGAACCCTGAGATGATGGGCGGGGATATGGAGCCGGTGGATACGCCCTAAGACTTTGGAAAAGAGAAGGACAGCGAATGAAACGCATAGCTTCGTTTTTGGCCGTGGCCCTGCTGACGGGGGCGTTGTGGGCCGAGCGCGTCACCGTGCAGGATGTGCAGGTGCGCGCGAATGACAACTTCGGGGTGGATCCCTCGGCCGATGTGCGCCAGATTTGCTCCATCAAGCCCGGGTGGACCGCCGAACAGGCCGACATCCAAGCGGCGATGAGCGCGGATGTGAAGGCGCTCTTGGCCAACCCGCTCTATGCGCGCGTGGATGTGGCAATCGGCCAGGATGAACAGGGCGGCTGGGTGATTATCTACACCGTCGAACGCCGACCGCTCTTGGCCGAGGACCCGGTCATCGAGGGGCTCGATGGCGCCATTCGTCTGGGCAAGGCCGAGGAAGCCGTCAAGCTGACCTGGCACGACCGCATCGACGAATCGATTGCTGCGGCCGCCGCCGGGCGTTTGCGCGACAAGTTGGCCACCGAGGGTTTCGTCGATGCCAAGGTGACCTTCGACCTGCGCTACGCCGACAAGCCCGGCTACGCCTTCCTCACCCTCTATGTCGAGCCCGGCACCGAGCGCAAGATCCGCGACTACGCCTTCGAGGGCAATACGGCCTTCGACCACGACACCCTCGCCACCTCTTTCGGCTGGCTCCCCTTCTGGAACCCCCTCAGCTGGTTCCTAGATATGCCCCTGACCGATGAGAAGCTCGATGACGCCCGCGCCGCCGTCCTGGGTGTCTACACCGACGCTGGTTATCTGGATGCCGAAGTGGCCACCCCCGACCTGCGCCAAATCCCCGGCAAGGCCCCCGGGCGCGTGGACGCAGTCTTCCAGGTCACCGAGGGCGAGCTTTACTCAGTGGGCACCGTGAAGGTCGAGGGTGCAACCATCTACCCCACTGCCGCGTTGGAGGCCGCCGCCGAGCAGGTGCTCATCGAGCGCGGCCGGACGGCCACCGCCGCCACGCGCGCGGCCTTGCGCGAAGCCGTCGAACTCTACTACGGCTCGCGCGGGTATGTCGACACCTACGCGGTGCCCACCGTGGTGCCGCGCATCGATGAGCCGGTCATCGACATCACCTACAAGCTCACCGAAGGCGTGCAGGTCAACATCCGCAATATTGAAATCCGCGGCAATGCCGTCACCCAAGACAAGGTCATCCGCCGCGAGTTGGTGACCCAGCCGGGCGAAGGCTACGACCAGCGCTTGGTCAACCTCTCACAGACGCGCATCCGCAACCTGGGCTACTTTGCCGAGGAGAGCGGCGTGACCGCCTACACCGTCAAGACCCCCAACGAGCACGAGCGCGACCTGGTCTTCGAGGTGCGCGAGGTGCCGACGATGGAGACGATGGTGGGCGTGAGCGTGAGCACGGTCGACAGCGTCTTCCTCCACGCGGGCGTTTCGCAGCCGAACTTTGACCTCTTCAACCCCGGCAACGGCTTCCGCGGCGGCGGCCAACGCGCCAGCGCCCGCGCCGAAATCGGCTCGCGCCGCCAAACCATCGACCTGAGCTGGACCCAGCCCTGGCTCTTCGATATGCCTCTCTCCTTCACCGTCAACCCCTACCGCAAGATGCGTTGGTTCGACGAGTATGACGAGATCCGCATGGGCGCGGCCTTCACCCTCTCCTGGAAGCCCCAGCCCATCCCCTCGCCCTTCGGCGATATCCAGCTCGACCGTATCGGCGTGCGCTACACCCTCGAGCAAGTCTCCTATGACGATGAGGAGAGCGGCACCTGGTACACCGCCAACGGCGACAAGCCCTTCCGCTTCACCGACCTCGATGACGGCATCAACAGCAAGTTCCGCTTCTTCTGGAACGAAGAGCACCGCAACCGGCCCCTCTTCCCCACCGATGGTTGGAACAGCCAAGTCTACGTCGATCTCGGTGCGGGTGGGGACGCGAAGGACTACGGCTTCGGCTTCGTCTTCAACAAGTACACCCCCTTGTGGTGGGACCACGTGCTCCAGGCGCGCCTGCGCTTCGACACGGTGGAAGCCTACAGCGGCGAGGTGCCCTTCTTCGACCGCTACTTCATCGGCGGCTTGCGCACTATCCGTGGCTTCGAGTTCCGCGATGGCGGCCCGAAGGCCTACCAGCATCCCGGCCGGCGCGGCGACCACGTCTCCATCGGCGGTCAGGCCCTCTGGTGCGCCACCTTGGAGTACAACATCCCCATCAACAGCGTGCTCCGCTTCGCCGTCTTCTCCGACATCGGCTCGGTTGGCGAGGACTTCTGCGACCTGGGCAGCGACCTGCTCTGGTCGGTCGGCTGCGGTCTGCGCCTCGACCTGGTCAAGTTCCCGATTCGCCTCGATGTGGCCAAGCCCATCACCAACGATGATGACACCGAGGAAGAGGTCTTCTCCTTCTCCTTGGGCTACACGGATTGATTTCCAACTCAGAAAGGAACCCTATGAAAACCCTGCTTTGCACCTGTGCGCTTGGTTGCGCCCTGACCGCCGCAGCCGCCTCGGTCCCCTCCATCGTGGTGGTGGATATGGAGGCCATTATCGCCCATCATCCCAACACCCCCAGCGACAAGAAGCTGCTTGAGGACACGCTCGCCGAGTTCTCCCAGGAGCGCGATGCCCTGCGCGCGGCCATCAAGGCCAAGCAGGCCGACCTGGAAAAGCAGGTCCAGGAGGCCCAGAACCCGATGCTCGCCCCGGCTAAGGCCGACGAACTGCGCAAGGCCTGCGAAGCGAAGTTCCGCGAAATCCAGCGCGACACCGATGCCGCCGAGCAGAAGATGGCCGGCCGCTCCCGCGAACTCTCCGACCTGGAGGACCGCCTGCTCAAGCGCACCACCAAGGAAATCCAGGCCCACATCGCCGCCTACTCCAAGGAAAAGGGCTTCCAGGTGGTGCTCTATAAGAATATGGTCCCCTACGTCACCCCCGAGCGCGACATCACCGATCTCATCATCGTCCTCTGCGGCGGCAAACCCGAGCCGAAGGACACCTCCAAGGGTGCCGACGAGCTCAAGCCCGCCGCCACGCTCGAAGATTCCCTCCCCGCCAAGTAACCCCTACCCCAAGGAACCCCACATGTCCCACGAACTCGAAGAAGGCCTGACGCTGCAGCTCGACTTCACCAAGATTGCCAAGGTCGCTGCCAACATCAAGGAAGAGAAGGACAACGTCATCCCCGTGGCCGTCCAGCACGCCGACACCAAGGAGGTCATTCTCGTGGCCTACACCAACCGCCTGGCGATGGAACTTACCTTCAAGACCCGCACCCTCACCCTCTGGTCCACCTCCCGCAACGTCCTCTGGGAGAAGGGCAAGACCTCCGGCGAGAGCTTCGAGGTCCTCGAAGCGCGCGTCAACTGCGAGCAGAACTCCCTGCTCTACATCGTCCGCCCGCGCCGCGGCAACATCTGCCACACCAAGAACAGCGCCGGCCACCCGCGCAACTGCTACTACCGCGCGGTCAACCTCGACGACGGCTCCACCCTCGTCAACCTTGACCCCTAACCGCGGCCGCGCCCCCGTGCTGTCGGTCATCCTGCCGTTCCACAACGAAGGGCCTGAGCGCGCCGAGCGCAATCTCGGCGCGCTCTCGGCCGATCTCGCCACGCAAGGCTTAAACTTCCGCCTCATCCCCGTCGATGACGGCTCCACCGACGGCACGGCCCAGGCCCTGCGCGCCTTCGCCGAAAAGAACCCCGCCTGCCATCCCGTCCTCCTCCCCGAAAACCGCGGCAAAGGTGCCGCCCTCCTCGCCGGCCTCGCGGAGGTCGCGGGCGACTGGGTCCTCCTCCTCGATGGTGACTTCGACCTCGATCCGGCAATGCTCCCGCACTTCCTCGCCGAAGCCGAACGCACCGGCGCGGATATCGTCGTCGGCAGCAAACGCCACCCGCGCGCCGAGGTCCACTATCCCCTCCGCCGCCGCCTCCTCAGCACCTGCTACCACGCCCTCACCCGCCGCGCCCTCCACCTCCCGGTCAGCGACACCCAAAGTGGGATGAAGCTCGTCCGCCCCGAAGTCCTCCGCTACGCCGCCGAGCGGATGCTCGTCAAAGCCTTCGCCTTCGACCTCGAGCTCCTCGTTGTGGCCCTCGGTGGCGGCTACCGCGTGGCCGAAGCCCCCGTCCGCATTGCCCACTTTGGCCACCGCTGGGGCTGCGTCTCCGCGCGCGTCCTCTGGCGCACCTTCATCGACACCCTCGCCATCCTCTACCGCGAACGCGTCCTCCACTACTACGCCTCCCTCACCCCCCCGCCCCTCACTGCCCCGGGCACCGACTCCCCCTCCGGCCCGCGCTTCAGCCTCATCGTCGCCTGCCCCGGCGACAGCGCCGTCCTCCGCCGCCTCATCGATGCCCTCCGCGCCCAAACCTACCGAAACTTCGAGGTCCTCTTCCTCCCCGACCACCTCCTCGTCCGCCCCGAAACCAATTACCGCTTCCGCATCCTCGCCACTGGTAGCGTCCGCCCCGCCCGCAAACGCAATATGGGCGCCCTCGCCGCCGAAGGCGACATCCTCGTCTTCATCGACGACGATGCCTACCCCCGCGCCGACTGGCTCGCCAACGCCGCTGCCCGCCTCGCCGACCCCGCCATCCACGCCCTCGGCGGCCCCGGCCTCACCCCGCCCGAAGACCCTCCCCTCGCCCAACTCTCCGGCACCGTCTTCGCCTCCCCCCTCGTCTCCGGCAACTTCCGCTACCGCTACTTCATCCAAGGTGCCCTCCGCCGCGTGGAAGACTTCCCCAGTTGCAACCTCTTCATCCGCCGCGCCGCCTTCGAGGCCATCGGCGGCTTCCGCGAAAACTTCTGGCCCGGCGAAGACACCCTCCTCTGCGCCGACCTCCAACGCCACGGCTACAGCCTCTGGTACGACCCGCGCGTCGTCGTCTACCACCACCGCCGTCCCCTCTTCGGCCCCCACCTCCGCCAAGTCGGCCGCTACGCCCTCCACCGCGGCTACTTCGCCC
>CAMGJH010000035.1 GCA_946056345.1 uncultured Lentisphaeraceae bacterium
TGGTTGAGGACGGCGGTCAGCTTGTCTTGGGTGGCCGCGGTGGTAGGCTTCTTGTCTGACATAGTGTGAGGTTCCTTTTGGGGGAGGGGGTTGGGGAAGACGGGCGCCTCACTAGGCCGGGGCCGCTATGCTGTTCGCGGCATCGAGGCGGACGACCCGGGGGGTGAAGGTGGCGGCTTCGGAGGCATCGACCTGGGCGAAGGCCATAATGATGAGGCGATCGCCCACCTTGCCCATATAGGCCGCCGCGCCGTTGAGGCAGGCAATGCGCGAGCCGCGCGGGCCGGGGATGGCATAGGTTTCCAGGCGCTGGCCGTTGTCGAGGTTGGCCACAAGAATCTTCTCGTAGGTGGCCAGGCCGACGGCATCCATCAGGTCTTCATCAATGGTGAGCGAGCCGAGATACTCCAGGTCGGCCTGCGTGACGCGCAGGTGGTGGAGCTTTGCGTGCAAAAGCGTAAGCGTCATAGTATCGCGAAGTGAACTAGAGATGATGTTCCCAACGGAAGGTCTTGGGAACGAAAGGCTTGTCCTCGCGCTGGAAGTCGCGGACATCGTTCTGGAGGACGTCGATGGCCGCGTCGAGCTGCGGGTCGCGGCCGGCCACGGTGTCGGCGGGGGTATTCTCAACGATGACATCGGGGATGGCACCGTGGAGCTCCATATCGGTGCCGTCGAGGGTGTACCAGCCGTAGTGAGCGCGGCGGAGGGTGCCCAGGTCGAGGAGCGGGCCATCGTTGGTGGCGATGACCCCACCATTGGTCTGCACACCCACGAGTTTACCGCGGCCGAGTTGCTTGATGGCGTGGGAGAAGATTTCGCCATTGGAGACGGTGTTCTGGTTGCAGAGGACGACGACGGGCTTGTCGAAGACCGGGCGGCCCCAGTAGCCAGCGAGGTAGGCGGGGTTGCCGTGGCGGGGAACGGACCAGGAGTGACGCTGGACGCCGAGGATGTTGAGGACCTTGTCGGCCGTGAAGCCGCCGGTATTGTCGCGCACATCGATGACCATTCCGGCCTTGTCGAAGCCCTCGGCGAAGATTTCGCGCTCAAAGCGGTTGTATTCGTCGGCATTCATCTGGGCGATGTTGATGTAGCCGAGGGTGCCGCCGGAGCGCTGGTGGACGTAGTTGCGACGGCCCTGGTACATCGCCTTGCGCATCAACTCGCGGGCCTTGCCGTAGGTGATGGCCTCGATGTAGACCTTGCGGGTGGTCTCGCCCGAGCGGACTTCGAGGATGAACTTGCCGGGCTTGGGGCCGTTGAGCAGGAGGGTGGGGTCCATCCCGTTGCGCACTGGCTTGCCGTCGATGGAGAGGATGAGGTCACCGGGCTTGAGGTCAATCTGGCGGGAGTCGGCGGGGCCTTCGGGGATGACGCTGGCGACCATCCAGCCTTGGTCGCCGGTGTAGTTCTGGTCGAGGATGACACCGAGGTGGGAGGTGACAGGTTCCCAGGCCTGGAAGTTATTGGAGCGGTCCCACTCGCGGATGGAGTCATCGCTGGGATAGAAGCCCAGGTGCGAGGAGTTGAGCTCCCCGTTGAGACTGTTGATGATGCGGTCAAAGACCGAGCGGGTGGGGGCGTAGCGCGCGGGCGCCTGGTATTTGAGCTTGATGGCCTCCCAGTCGGCACCGTGGAAGGCGGGGTCGTAGTAGTAATCGCGCAGGAGGCCCCAGGCAAGGAGGAAGCCGAGCTCCTGGTAGTCGCGCAGGTTGAGCTCTTGGTAGACACCGAACTCGTAGGTTTCGTCGAGGGTGCCGATCTTCTTGTCGGAGGTAATCATCACCAGGCGGTCGGCCTTCTTGGGGTCGGGGTCCTTGCCGAACCAGCCGACGGGGTAGCCCCAGCGGGACTTGAGGAAGCGCGGCTTGAGGTTGTCGGGGAGGGTCACTTCGTAGGTGCCGGGCTTGCCGCCGATGGTGGCCGGGAAGAGGATGCGGCGCGAATCGGGGGCGAAGATGGGCATTCCCATATCGGCGATGGGGACGGCGTGGACGCGCTCGTGCAGGTCCTCCAGGTCGATCTGTACGAGATCTTCGGCCTTCGGCGCGGGGACGGGGGCGGTGGCGTCAGCGTCGGGGCGGTTGGGGTCGGGCAGGGTGGCGACGGTGGCACCGAGGATCTTCGAGGCCTCCGGGCGGTCTTCCAACTTCAGGCCCATATTCTCGATGGCCTTGCGGTAGCCCTGGGAGCGGAGGCTCTCTTCGTCGTTGCGGCGGAGCCAGACGTAGAAGAGGTTGGAGCCGGTTTCGTTGCGCTGGCCGTTCCAGATGATGATCTGGCCGTCGGGCGACCAGGTGGGATAGGTGTCGAGCGTGAAGGAGCGCGAGAGGTTGTAGGGCTTGATGGAGGGGTCGTCGATGGAGAGCAGCCAGATGTCGAAGTTGCTGTAGTCGTCGGCTAAGGCGGCGACGAGCCAGCGGCCATCGGGGGACCAATCGTAGCCGCCCACGCGCATCACCTTGGGGAAGCGGCGGATGACACGGCCCTCGGTGTCGGCCACGGTGAGTACGCTGGTGGTCTCCACCCAAGCCAGGCGCTTGCCATCGGGAGAGACGGAGAGCCCTTCGCGGCGGAGGGAGTCGTCGACGAGCGGCTTGACGTTGAAGGAGGAGTTCTCCCACCAGAAGAGGTCGTTGCGGCCTTTTTCGGCCATCAGCAAGGCCACGTTGTCGCCGCGGTCGGAGAAGAAGTAGAGGCGCGAGCCATCCTTGGAGAAGACGCAGTCGCGCTCCTGGGTACGCGAGTCACCGTAGACGAGCTTGGGTTCGTGCAAGGTGGTCTCCATCACATAGAGGTCGCCACCGGCGGTGAAGGCGAACTCCATGCCGCCGCTGGTGGCCGAGAGGGAGCCGAAGGCATCATTATTCCAGAGGGTGGTGTAATAGCGGCGGCGGGTGGCGGCGCGGGCTAGCCCGGTGTCCTCGGGCTTCAGCTCAATCTTCTTGGGGGCCACGCCGGGCGTGGTGGGGTTGAAGGACCAGAAGTCGAAGCCCTGACGGAAGACCATCGTCTGGCCGTCGGCCGAGAGGGTGGGGGCGATGACGCTGTCGCCCTTAAAGAAGGTCAACTGGCGCTCCTCGCTGCCGGGGAATGCGTGATACCAGATGTTCTGCGTGCCGCCCTGGCCCGAGACGTAGTAGAAGCCCTTGCCATCGGGTGCCCAGAGGGGCGAGAGGCTCTCGGAGGGGTGCTTGACGGCTAGGACGAAGCCCTTGGTTTGCGTGTCGTAGCACCAGATGCGTGAGGCGTTTTCACCCTCGAAGCCCTTGCGGTAGAGCTCTTCGCCCTCTTGGGTGAAGAGGATGTAGCGGCCGTCGGGGGAGACGGCGGGATCGGAGGCGGGCGCGTCGAAGAGCCGGCGCTCGGCCGCGCGTTTATCCACCGGTAGCCAGGCCAGGCGCGACTGGTCGAAGACCGAGCCCGAGTCGTCGCGCAAGACAAAGCAGAGGAGTTCGGAATCATCGGGCGACCACTGGTAGGGGCGCTCGGCCTCGGAGTTGAAGGCCACTTGGCGCGCTTCGGCACCTTCGGCGATATCGGCCACGAACATATGCCAGCCACCATTGCGGTTGGATTGGAAGGCAAAGCGGCGGCCGTCGTGCGAGACCAGCGGCCAGGCGTCGCGGCCCGAGGAGTGTTGGATGACCTTGGCCACGCCGCCCTCGGTGGCGGCCAGCCAGATGGCGTCGCACCACTCAAAGAGGAAGTGCTTGCCGTCGGGCAAGAGCGAGGGGCGCGAGGCGAGGTAGATGCGCTCGGGGTCGAAGCCCTGCGGGAGGGTGACGGCGGCCGGGCGGCAGGCCCACTGCGGCACCTCGGGCTGTGGATCGGCGGCGGCGCGCAACGCGCTCGGGAGCGCGGCCAGGGCGCAGAGTAGCAGGAGAGAATGACGGAATGATGAGGTAGCGAGTGAAGAGGGGCCAGGCATAGTTAAGTTTCCGATTGTTGACGGTTTTGGATGTCGCAGAGACGGCGGTAGACTCCACCCTTGGCGTAAAGTTCATCGTGCGTGCCGCGTTCGACAATCACGCCGTGGTCGAGCACCAGGATGCAGTCGGCCTTGCGGATGGTGGAGAGTCGGTGGGCAATGGCGAAGATGGTGCGATTTTGCATTAGGTTGTTGATGGCGTGCTGGACCTGCTGCTCGGTGATGGTGTCGAGTGCGGAGGTGGCTTCGTCGAGGATGAGGATGGGCGGATTGCGCAGGATGGCGCGGGCGATGGCCACGCGCTGGCGCTCGCCGCCGCTGAGGACGAAGCCCTTTTCGCCGACGATGCGATTGTAGCCTTCGGGGTGAGCGGTGATGAAGTCGTGGGCGTTGGCGAGCTTGGCGGCGTGCTCAATCTCCGCCTGGGTGGCGTTGGGCGAGCCGTAGGCGATGTTCTCGGCGATAGTGGTGTTGAAGAGGATTGACTCCTGGGTCACCGCGCCGATGATGTTGCGCACGTCGGCAATACGGTAGTCGCGGATGTCGCGGCCGTCGATGCGCACCTGGCCGGCACTGACATCGTAGAAGCGCGCGAGAAGGTTGGCGAGGGTGCTCTTGCCGCTGCCGGTGGAGCCGACCACGGCGTACATTTGCCCGCGGCGGATGGTGAAGTGGGCGTCCTTGATGATGTCAACCATGTCGCTGGCGTAGCGGAAGTTCACGTGGTCGAAGTCGATGGCATCGGTGAACTGTGCCAAGGGGAGGGCGTCGGGCTTCTCCAGCAACTCCTCGTGCACGTCGAGCAACGAGAAGATGCGCTGGAGGGCGGCACGGCCATTCTCGAGGGCCGTCTGCAGACGCCCAAGCTGCTTCATCGGCTTGTAGAGGATGAGGAAGGGCGGCACCAGGGGAAAGATCTCGTCGATGCCGTGGCCAGTGCCGAAGCAGTAGATGACGAAGATGGCCGCGAGGAGGAAGGCTACCGCCTCGGTCGTCGGCCCCACCGAGATTCCCCAGCGTACGGCCCGCAACGACATCTTAAGTGCGCGCAGGTTAGCCGCTTCGTACTTCTCAATCTCCGCCTGCTCGGTGTGATAGGCCTTGACCACGCGGATGCAGGTGAGGTTCTCGTGGAAGTTCGAGCCGATGCCGGCGGTCTGCTCGAGCAAGCGCTTGGACCACTTGCGGATCATACGCCCGAGCCACACCACCGGCACAATGCACATCGGGTAACCAATCACCGCGATGAGCAGGAGCGAGACCATATCGTTGTGGATGGCGAACCAGCAGACGAAGCCGATGGCACCGAGGATCTCGAAGGGTGCGCGGCAGATGTCGCTCATCGTCTGGCTGATGAGGGTGCGAAGGGTCTCGGGGTCGTTGGAGGCGCGGCTCATCAACTTGCCCACGTCGCTGCGGCCGTGGAAGGCCAGCGACTGCGCCTGCAGGTGCGCGAACATCGCGTTGCGTACGTCCATTACCACCTTCATTCCTGCCTTGGTCAGATAGTACTGGTTCAGGAATTGCGTGACCATCTTCAGCAGAATGGCTACCACCAGCAACAGGCCGAAGAGGAACATTGTGGCCGCCAACCCGTGAATGCCCACCTTCGAGAGCAACTCCTCGGCCAGGTCCAGATACCGCTGATACTTGGCGCTCTCGGCCGCGCTTTGCCGCTCGAGTTTCGACTTCTGCGCCTTGGGCGCAAAGCCCTCGGTAATCTTCGCCAAGTCCTGATGGACTGCATTCAGCTCCCCGACCTGCGCGAGCACCTTGGGGGCCTCTTCGCGGACCGCTTCGGGGCGCGAGACCATCGCCTTGCCCGAGGTCTCAATGGAGCCGGTGGCTGTGGAGAGGTCGCCCAACGTGCTCTGCAAGTCGGCATAGACCCCTTCGACGGGCGCATCGGGCTGCAACTGCTGCAACATCGGCTGGATGGCCGAGAAGATTGGCACCCACGCGCCGCCGGTCACCATCCCCAAGAACGCGCCCAGGAAGATGACCCGCCGGTAGCGCCGCGCAAACCCCCACAACCGCCCGTAGACCTCACGCGCAGAGTATTCACGGTCGAACCACTCCCGCCCGAGGGTCTCTTGCTGGGCCTTTCGCTTCTTTGCCATAGGGTTTGCGCTTTCTTGATGAGTTGTTTGGGGAGGAGAGTGGCTGTGCGCTGGGCGAAACAGAAGCCGGAGCGCGGCATTCCCGCGCCCGGCCATCACGCTTGTTTAGGCTCGCACAGCCATTGGGTCGGCTTCCGCCTTACTCAATCTCCGCGATAGGCGAGCCCTTCTGCACATTGTCGCCGGGCTTGACCAGGAAGCGGACAATCTTGCAATCCTCCGTGGCCTTCACCGGGTTGAAGAGTTTCATCGCCTCAAGCACGCAGACCGGTTCGCCGGCCTTCACCGTGGTGCCTTCCTCGACCATATTGGCCTTGCCGGGCGCGTCGGAGCGGTAGAAGGTGCCGGTGAGCGTGGCGTTGAGGGTCTTGGCGGGCTTGGCCGGCGCGGCGGGGGCCGCAGTCTCGGCCGCCGGTGCCGCTTCGGCCGTCGGCGCGGTGGCCAGGGCCGTAGCGTCGACCTTGATGCCGCCGCCGAGCGACCCGAAGAGGGCCACGAACTGCTTGCCGATAACGGCGAACTTGGCATCATCCGGGGTGAGCGGCGCGGGCTTGGGAGCCTCTTCGGCTGCCTTGGCTTCGGCTTCGGCCTTGGCCATCGTCATCTCGGTATCGGCGGGGATGGGGTCGCGCTCGCCTTCGGGCTTGGCGCGCCAGGTGAAGTAATCCAGCGCCACGGCCGGGAACATGCAGTAGGAAAGGATATCCTCTTCGCTCTTGACCAGCTTGGGATCGAGCTCCTTGGCGGCCTGGGCCAGACCGGGCTTAAGCAGGTCGGCCGGGCGGCAGGTAATCTTCTTCTCGCCATTGAGAATCTTCTTCTCGAGCTTGGGATCGACCGGCGCGGGCGAGCGGCCGTAGTAGCCGGCCACATACTGGCGCGTCTCGTTGGAGACCATCTCGTAGCGCTTGCCAGCCAGGACGTTGAGAACGGCCTGCACGCCCATAATCTGCGAGGTGGGCGTGACCAGGGGTGGATAGCCCATATCCTTACGCACGCGCGGGAGCTCCTCAAGCACCTCGGGCAGGCGGTCCAAGGCGTCCTGCTGGGCCAGCTGGCTGCGGGTGTTAGAGATCATGCCGCCGGGGATGTGGTGCAGCAGCACCTGCACATCCACCACTTCGGCGCCGGCGTTGGCCTTGAGGGCGCGCTCGGGCTTGAGCTTCTTGAAGTAGTTGTCAATCTCGGTCAGGCGCTCGGGTTTCAGGCCGGTGTCGTAGCCCAGCCCCTCGAAGATGGCGCGCATCGTGCCGTGGGCCGGCTGCGAGGAGAAGCCCGAGAGGGTGGCCACCGAGCAGTCGATGGCACCGGCACCGGCCTCCACGGCGGCCATATACATTGCCGGGGCCATACCGCTGGTCATGTGCGAATGAATCTCGATGGGCAGGTCGGGCAGCGCCTTCTTCAAGCCGCTGACCAACTCGCGCGCGGCGGCGGGGTCGAGGATGCCAGCCATATCCTTGATGGCCAGGCTGTCGATGCCCAGGTCGACCTGCGCCTTGGCGAACTTGACATAGTTAGCCACCGTGTGCACGGGCGAGACGGTGTAGCAGATGGTGCCCTGTGCGTGGCCACCATACTTCTTGACGGCCTTGATGGAGGCCTCGAGGTTGCGCACGTCGTTGAGCGCGTCGAAGCAACGGAAGATATCCATCCCGTTCTCGCACATCTTGGCGATGCAGCGCTCGAGCACGTCATCGGGATAGTGCTTGTAGCCCAAGCAGTTCTGCCCGCGCAGGAGCATCTGCAACGGCGTCTTCTTGCAGACTGCCTTGATCTGGCGCAGACGCTCCCAGGGATCTTCGCGCAGGAAGCGCATACACACATCGAAGGTGGCCCCGCCCCAGCACTCGATGGCATAGAAACCGGCATCATCCACCGCCTCAAGGATGCCCAAGATGTCCTTCGTCCGCATCCGCGTGGCCCAGAGCGACTGGTGCGCATCGCGCAACGAGGTGTCTACAAAGCGAACCGTCTTCTTCTCGGCTTTAGCCATAAACTGTGTCCTTTCGGTTTCTTCGGTCTTTCAACGCGAAATCATAAAGTGCCACTATTATCCCACTTCACCCCCCTCGGCGTCAAGCGCTCTGCGCAGAAAGTTGAAGCTG
>CAMGJH010000036.1 GCA_946056345.1 uncultured Lentisphaeraceae bacterium
ATCGCCCCCCGCCCGAGTTCCAGTTTCACCCCCCGCTATGCCAAGTTCCGCCACCCCCTTCAATCAATCCCTCGCAGCCCACGCCCTGTCGACTGTCGACTGTTCCCTGTCGACTGGGCGCGCAGCGCCCCCCTCCCCCACCCCTCAACCCTGACTTTGGAGACGTTATGAACGACATTTCAGCCTATCTTGATGCCCACGAAAAGAAGTCCCTTCTGCGCTTTCTCACCTGCGGCTCGGTCGACGATGGCAAATCGACCCTTATCGGCCGCCTGCTCTACGATAGCAAGCTCATCTTCGACGACCAGCTCTCGGCCCTGCGCGAAGCCTCCGGCAAGAACGGCACCACTGGCGCAGGCGAGATTGACTACGCCCTCCTCCTCGATGGCCTCAAGGCCGAGCGCGAGCAGGGCATCACCATCGATGTGGCCTACCGCTACTTCGCCACCCCCCGACGCAAGTTCATCATTGCCGACTGCCCCGGCCACGAGCAGTACACCCGCAATATGGCCACCGGTGCCTCCACTGCCAATCTCGCCATCATCCTCATCGATGCCCGCCACGGCGTCATCACCCAGACCCGCCGACACGCCTTCATCGTCTCGCTCCTGGGCATCCGCCACATCGTCGTGGCCATCAACAAGATGGACCTGGTGGACTACAGCGAGGCGCGCTTCCGCGAAATCGAGCAGGCCTTCCGCGACTTCTGGCACCAGGCGCACCTGGGCTCCTCGCACACCACCCTCACCTTCATCCCCCTCTCGGCCCTCAAGGGCACCAACGTGGTCGAGCCCAACCCCGCCCTCACCCCCTACTACACCGGCCCCGCCCTCCTCCCCTTCCTCGAAACGGTCGATATTGGCCAAGACCGCAACTTAAACACCTTCCGCTTCCCGGTCCAGACCGTCATCCGCCCGAACCTCGACTTCCGCGGCTTTGCCGGCTCGGTCGCCTCCGGGACCATTCGCCCCGGCGAGGAGGTGACCATCCTCCCCTCGGGCAAGACCTCGCGCGTCAAGGCCATCGTGACGGCCGATGGCAACCTTGAGGTCGCCTTCCCGCCCCAGGCGGTCGTCCTGACGCTCGAGGACGAGATTGACATCAGCAGCGGCGACTGGATTGTCAAGCGCGGCCAGGAGCCCCAACAGGCCCAAGCCTTCCGCGTCCACCTCCTGTGGATGGACGCCGCCCCCCTCAAGCCTGGGCGCGACTACCTTCTGCGCCACGGCTCGGCTTGGCTCAAGGCCCGCGTCACCGCCCTCAATGCGCGCATCGATGTGAACACCCTCGCGCGCTCCCCGGCCGAGGAGTTGCCCCTCAACGCCATTGCCGAGGTCACACTGGAGACCACCCGCCCAATCCCCTTCGACCCCTACACCCAAAACCGCGCCACCGGCCGCTTCATCCTCGTTGACCCCGTCACCAACGCCACTGCCGGCGCCGGGATGATTATCACCGCCCTGCGCGGCGAAGCCCTCCTCCCGGCCCGCGTGCCCGGCTTCCGTAATGGTCTCGTGCCCCCCGCCCGCCGCGCCCAAGCCCAGCGCCACCGCGGTGCCTGGCTCAAGCTCGCGGGCGAAGATGCCCCGCGCCTGGCCGCCCGGCTCGAAGAGCGCCTCTTCGGGTTGCAGGTGAATGCCTACCTCCTCTGCCCGCAGAACCCCGAGGCCGAGGCCGCCCTGCCCACCCTCGCCGCCGCCTTCGTCGATGCCGGTTTCCTCTTCCTCTCGGCCCACGCCGCGTCCGAGAGCGGCCTAGCCATCACCTTGGGCGAGGTACAGCAGCCCCTTCCAGCTGGGGAGAACGACGAAGCGACCCTCGCCGCACTCCTCGACCTCCTGATCCGCAACCGGATTCTCCCCGACCCCACCGCTTGGGGTCTCTAACCGAAAGGCCCACCGATATGCCCCATTTCACCTTCCAAGGCACCCCCGCCGAAACAAAGGCCGAAAGGCTCGCAGACTTCCTCCGCGAACGCGGCCTAGACCCCGCGCGCACCCTCTGCGAACTCAACGGTCAAGCCCTCGCCCCGGGGGCCGATGCCCCGCTCGCCGAGGGCGACACCCTCAACGCCTTCTCCATCGTTGCCGGAGGTTAAGATGACCCTCGAAGCCGAAATCCGCGCCCTGGCCAAGGCCCGCGATGCCATCATCCTGGCCCACAACTACACCCTGCCCGAAGTGCAGGACTTGGCCGACTTCGTGGGCGACTCCCTCGAACTCAGCCGCAAGGCCGCCGCCTGTCAAGCCAAGACCATCCTCTTCTGCGGCGTACGCTTTATGGCCGAGACCGCCAAGCTCCTCTCGCCCCAGGCTACCGTCCTCCTGCCCAATCCCCACGCCGGTTGCCCGATGGCCGATACGGTCACCCCCGAGGCCCTGCGCGCGTGGAAGGCCAAGCACCCTGGGGTCTTGGTGGTGGCCTATGTGAACACCACCGCCGAGACGAAGGCCGAGGTCGACCTCTGCTGCACCTCCGGCAACGCCCGGAAGATTATCGAGAGCATCCCCCGCGAGCGTGAGATTCTCTTTGTGCCCGACGCGAACCTCGGCACGAACCTGATGCGCGAAACCGGCCGCACCTTCCACCTCTGGCCCGGTTGTTGCCCCACCCACGCGCGCCTCACCCCGGCCATCGTCGAGGCCGCCCGCGCCGAACACCCCGGTGCCCGCCTCATCGTCCACCCCGAGTGCGCCCCCGCCGTCGTCGCCCTGGCCGATGCCGCCCTCTCCACCGGCGGAATGCTCCGCGATGCCCGCGAGAACCCGGCCACCGACTTCATCGTCGGCACCGAAGTCGGCCTCCTCCACCGCCTGCGCCAGGAGAACCCCACCAAGCGCTTCTTCCCCCTCAGCGAGCGCGTCCTCTGCCCCAATATGAAGCGCACCACCGTCGAGGATATGCTCTTTGCCCTGCGCGAGGGCACCACCGAAATCACCCTCCCGCCGGACCTCATCCCCCGCGCCCGCAAACCCATCGAGACGATGCTGGAGCTCTGCTGATGAAGGTAGCGGTTGGTCTCTCGCGCGGCGAGGAGATCCTCGGCTGCGCCCTGATTGAGAAAGGAAGTTAAGAATGCACCTCCACCCCGCCATTGAAGCGGCCTACGCCGTCCTGGATGGTCACGCCCTCACCCGTGCCGAAGCCCTTGCCCTGGGCGAGGTGCAGGGGCCGGACCTGCTCGACCTCGTCTCCCTGGCCAACAAGGTGCGCGTGGCCTTCGCCAAGCCCATCGTCCCCTGCTCGATTGTCAACGCCAAGAGCGGTCACTGCTCGCAGAACTGCCGCTTCTGCGCCCAAGCCGCCTGCCACAACACCGGCATCGACGAGCACCCCCTGATGACCGCCGATGCCATCGTTGCCGATGCCCGCAAGGTCTACCTTCAGGGCGTTCGCACCTACGGCATCGTCACCGGCGGCCGCGGCTACGAGCACGTCACGCCCGAGTTCGAGGCCATCCTCGAAGCCATCGACCGCCTGCACGTGGCCTTCCCCGACCTCCACGTCTGCGTCTCCCTCGGCTTGCTCTCCGACGAAACGGCCGCCCGCCTCGCCGCCCACGGGGTCCACCGCTACAATATGAACCTCCAGACCGCCCCCGAGCGCTATGGCGAACTCATCGCCACCACCCACACCATCGAGGAGAAGGTGGCCACCATTCGCGCCCTCAAGCGCCACGGTATCGGCACCTGCACCGGCGGCATCCTGGGGTTGGGCGAAACGTGGGCCGACCGCGTCAGCCTCGCCTTCGCCTGCCGCGACCTCGATGTCGATGGCATTCCCCTCAACGTTCTCCTGCCCATTCCCGGCACGCCCCTGGAGCATCGCCCCATCCTCCCGCCAGCCGAGGTCGCCCGCACCTTCGCAATGGTCCGCCTGGTCAACCCCACCAAGACCCTCAAGTTCGCCGCTGGCCGCGAGACGACGATGAAGGACTTTCAGGGGCTCCTGATGCTCGCAGGGATGAACTCCTTCATCACCGGCGGCTACCTCACCACCCGCGGCCGCTCCGTGCCCGAGGACGAAGCCTTCCGCACCGCCCTGGAGGCCTTCTCGTGACCGACCTCCTCGCCCGCGCCGAGCAGGACCCCGCGAGCCTCACCCGCACAGACCTTGTGCGCCTGCTCTCCGTGGCCGATGGCGCGCCCTTCGCCGCGTTGGAGGCCGCCGCCAGGCGTGTCCGCGAGGCGCACACTGGCAAGGCGGTCTACCTGCGCGGCCTCATTGAGATGGGCAACCGCTGCGCCAAGGATTGCCGCTACTGCGGTCTGCGCCGGAGCAACCGCGCCCTCCACCGCTACACCATTCCCGAGGCCGACTGCCTGCGGATGGCCCGCTGGGCGCGCGACCACGGCTACGGCTCCATCGTCCTGCAGAGCGGCGAACTGGAGAGCGAGGAGAACACCGCACGCATCGAGCGTATCCTTCGCGCCTTGCGGGCCGAGGACGGCGAGCAGCTGGGCATTACCCTCAGCCTGGGCGAGCAGACACCGGAGGTCTACCGCCGCTGGCGTGAGGCCGGGGCCGACCGCTATCTCCTGCGCATCGAGACCAGCGACCCGCGCCTCTATGCCGCGCTCCACCCCGCAGACCATTCCTTCACCCGCCGTCTCGACTGCCTGCGCGCCCTGCGCACGCTCGGCTACCAAGTCGGCACCGGCGTGATGATTGGTCTGCCCGGTCAAACGCTCGAGCAGTTGGCCGATGACCTCCTCTTCTTCCGACGCGAGGAGATCGATATGATCGGGATGGGGCCCTGGCTCCCCCACCGGGCCGCCCCGCTCGGCCAAGGCACCGAGCTCACCCCCACCTTCTGCGCCCGCCAGCTCGGCCTGGGTCTGCGAATGATTGCCGCCGCCCGGCTCCTCCTGCCCACCTGCAACATTGCCGCCGCCACCGCCCTCCAAGCCTTGCAGGATGACGGCCGCGAACGCGGTCTGCGCGCCGGCGCAAATGTGGTGATGCCCAATATCACCGACCGCCTCTACCGCGCCGACTACCAGCTCTACGAAAACAAACCCTGCATCGGCGAGGACCCCCTCAAGTGCCGCGGCTGCCTTGAAGCACGTATTCGCCTGGCCGGCTGCACCGTGGCCTGGCACACCCCCGGCACCCCCAAGCACTACCAGGAGGCTCAATGACGCCTAATCCCCTGCTTACCCCCCAAGAGGCCCAGCGGCTAGGGGCTGCGCGCGTTGGCATTGCCGGAGCCGGTGGTCTGGGCTCGAACATCGCGATGCACCTCACGCGCGCCGGGGTCGGCCACCTGACCGTGGTGGACTTTGACGTGGTGAGCGAGAGCAACCTCAACCGCCAGTTCTACTTCCGCGACCAACTCGGGTTGCCCAAGGTCGCGGCCCTCTGTACAAACCTCCTGCGTATCGCCCCGGCGCTCGACCTGCGCACCCACGCCCAACGCCTCACCGAGGCCAACTTCCGCCCCACCTTCGCCGATTGCGAGGTTGTTGTCGAGGCCTTCGACAACCCCGAATCCAAGTCCGCCTTCCTCCGCGCGCTCCTGCCCACGGGCAAACCGCTGGTCTGCGCCTCGGGGATGGCCGGCTGGGGCCACTCCGGGGCGATTGCCCTCCGGCGCCTCGGCCCCACCCTCTACCTGGCTGGCGATGCCGCCACTGCCGCCTCGGCCACCTGTCCACCGGCCTCCCCGCGTGTCGGTATCGTCGCCGCGCTCCAGGCCAACACCGTCATTGCCCTACTGTTAGGAGTCCAACCATGAGTGTTCTCTCGCCCCTCGTCATCGGCGGTCAGCCCTTCACCAACCGCCTCTTCCTCGGCACCGGCAAGTTCGCTTCGGGCGACGTCTGCGCCGCCACGCTCCGTGCCGCCGAATGTCAACTCGTCACCGCCGCCCTCACCCGCGTGGATGCCGACGCGCCGGCCTCCGACGCCATCCTGCGCGCCATCCAGGCCTCCGGCGCCCGGCTCCTGCTCAACACCTCCGGCGCGCGCAATGCCGAGGAGGCCCTCCGCCTGGCCCACCTCGCCAAGGCCGCCGGCTGCACCTGGATCAAGCTCGAAATCCACCCCGACGCCCGCTGGCTCTTGCCCGACCCCATCGAGACCCTCCGCGCCACCGAGGCCCTCGCCCGCGAGGGCTTCACCGTCCTACCCTATATGCCGGCCGACCCGGTCCTTGCCAAGCGCCTGGAGGCCGCCGGGGCCGCCGCGCTGATGCCCCTGGGCGCCCCCATCGGCTCAAACCGCGGTCTCCAGACGCGCGAGATGCTCGCCATCCTCATCGAACAGGCAACCCTCCCGGTCGTGGTCGATGCCGGGCTGGGCCTGCCCTCGCAAGCGGCCGAAGCCATCGAACTGGGGGCCGATGCCCTGCTCATCAACACCGCCGTGGCCGCCGCGCGCGACCCCGTGTCAATGGCCCGCGCCTTCCGCTCCGCCATCGATGCGGCCACCCTCGCCCTCCAAGCCCAACCGCCCGTGGCCGGCCTGCCCGAGCCCACCTCGCCCCTAGAAGCCTTTGCCTGATATGAACCCCACCCTCTCTGAACTCCTCGCGCGCCCCCTCCCCGAACTGCGTGCCGAAGCCCGCCGCGTGCGCCTGGCCCGCTTCGGCCGCACCGTTGCCCTCTTCGCCCCGCTCTACGTCTCCAACCGCTGCATCAACGCCTGCCGCTACTGCGACTTCTCCAGCCGCCACCACACCCTCCCGCGCGTCACCCTCTCGCCCGAGGAAATCCGTCGCGAGGGCGAGGCTATCGCCGCCACCGGCATCCGCTCGCTCCTCATCGTCGCCGGCGAGGACCCCCGCCACGTCACGCTCGACTACCTCTGCGCCCTCCCTGCGCTCTTGGGTGACCGCTTTGAGAGTCTCTCGCTCGAAGTCGCCCCGCAGAGCGAGGAGGCCTACCGCGCCCTCTTCGCCGCCGGCTACCAAGGTCTCACTTGCTTTCAGGAGACCTACGACCGCGCCCTCTACCCCACACTCCATCCCGTCGGCCCCAAGCACGACTTCGCCTGGCGCCTGGGCACCCAACTCCGCGCCGGGCGTGCCGGCTTCCGTACCCTCGGCCTCGCCTTCCTGATGGGCCTGCGCGATTGGCACAGCGAGGCCGAGGCCCTCGCCGCCCACGCCCGAATGCTAATGAAGTGCTGTTGGCAGGCCCGCATCCAGTTCGCCTTCCCGCGTATCCGCCCGGTCGATGGCGGCTTCATCCCCGCCGCCCCGGTCGATGACGAAACCCTCGAGCGCCTGATGCTCGCCTTCCGCATCGCCTTCCCCGAAGCGAGCATTACCCTCTCCACCCGCGAAGCTCCCGCCTTCCGCGACCGTATGGCCGAACTCTGTGCCGACACCCTTAGCGTCGGCAGCCACATCACCTCCGGCGGCTACGCCCACCCCACCGACCAGACCGCCCAGTTCTCTCTGGCCGACACCCGCTCCGCCGCCGAGGTCATCGCCGCCCTCCGCGCCCGCCACCTCGACCCCGTCTTCAAGCAATGGGCCTAGGTTAACTGACATCGGACAGCCGACTGCAGACAGCGCTGGCGCTTGATGTGTAAACCCCGGCCGAACTATAGACAGGACACCGCGTGAAGCACGCGTCTATCCGTCGCAGCACGCGAGTTGTCGGCTTGTCTGTTATCTTCCCAGTTATCCACGCGCCTGCGGGAGGGCGGGGAAGATGGTTTAGAGGACGATGCCGAAGGGTTGGAGGACGCGGTCGAGGACGCCTTGGGTTTCGGAGATGGCCACGCCGTAGTTGGTGATGGGGACACCGGCGGCTTTGGCTTGGTCCATCCGCCAGAGCATAAAGGCGCGGTTGATCATACACCCGCCGCAGTGGATGACCAGGGCGTATTGGGCGAGTTCCTTGGGAAAGTCCTTGCCGGAGACGACCTCGAAGGTCAGCTCCTTGCCGGTCTTCTCGCGGATCCAACGGGGGATTTTGACACGGCCGATATCGTCCTCGGCAGCGTGGTGGGTGCAGGCTTCGCCGATGAGAATGCGGTCGCCATCCTGCAGGTGGCGGATAGCGGCGGCACCGGCGGCCAGGGCCGGGAGGTCGCCCTTGAGGCGCGCCATCAGGATCGAATAGGTGGTGGCCGGGAGGTCGCTCGGCA
>CAMGJH010000037.1 GCA_946056345.1 uncultured Lentisphaeraceae bacterium
GGCGGCGAAGGGGGGTTGCAGAGCCAGGAGATGTCGCGCCAATCGTAGGTGAGCAGCGCCACGAGCGCCACCACCCAGTAGAGCGCGCAGAGCACGCCCAGCACGCGCCGCTGCGAGACCACCCGCTCGGAGACCACCCCTGGCTCTTCCAACGGCTCGACCGGCCGCACCTGCTGCCCTCTCTTGGCCATCTACTCGCTCTCCGTGACCAGCGAAAACTTGTTCAGGCGCGCCCGGCGGAGCACCTTGATAACATCCATAATCCGCCCATAGGCCTGCGTTTCGTCGCCGCGGATATGGGCGGCCACCTGCGGGTTCTTCTCGACGGCGGCGGTGGCGGCCTGGTAGAGTTCCTCGTCGGTGACCTCTTGCTGGCCCAGGAAGAAGTGACCGTCGGCGCGGATGGTGATGCTGAGCGGCTCGTCGGCGGGGAGGGGGTCGCCCGCGGCGGTGGGGAGCTTGACGGTGATGCCGTTTTGCAGGGCGGGGAAGGTGATGATAAAGGCAATCAGCAGCAAGAAGGTCATGTCCAGGATCGGCGTCATGTTAATCTCGCTGTTGATTTTGCGTTTACCCCGCGCCCGGGCTCTGGTGAAGCGCCGTTTTAGCATAGGCCTCCCTGCTTGGGGGCGGCGTAGCTCAGCACGAGCTTGCCGATGAGCTCTTCGCCAAAGCCTTCGAGCTGCACGGAGAAGGCCTCGAGCTTGGCTTGCAGGATGTTGTAGGCGATGGTTGAGGGGATGGCGACCATCAGCCCGACCACCGTGGTGAGCAGGGCCGAGGAGATGCCCGGCGCGAGCTCGGCGATGTTCGCGCTCCCGCTCGCGGCCATCGCCTGGAAGGCCAGCATCACGCCCCAGACGGTGCCGAAGAGCCCCAGCAGCGGCGCCGAACTGGTGACCACCGCCAGCGCGGTCATCCCGCGGTTAAGGGTGACGGTCTCCTCATCGGTGGCGTGGGCGCAGGTGCTCGAGACCAACTCCATCTGCGGGGGAGTGAGGGTGGGGCGCGCGGTGGGGTCTTGCTGCAAGAGGAGCAGCTGCTGGCGCGGGATGAGGGTGACGAAGCGCTCGGCCGTCCGCCGGTAGACCGACTCCAGGGGCGAGGCCTCGAGGGCGTAGGACTTGTCGCAGTAGAGCGCGAGGGGGTCGTCGTGGCTGGCAAAGTGATCGGCAAAGCGGCGCGAGCGGGTGTTGATGGCCTTCAAGGTGCTGAACTTGCCCAGGAAGACGGCCCACGAGCCCACGCTCATCACGATTTGCGTAATGACGATGAGCTGACCGCAGAAGTCCGAGTCGGTGAAGGCCTGGATGGGCCCGCCGACCATCGCGAAGAAGGCGCACGCTCCGATCATTGCCTTAGATCCTCTCGGGGGTGGGGATGCCCAGGAGCGTCAGGCCGCCGCGCAGGACCTTCGAGACGGCGCTGCACAGGCGGATGCGGCTGTCGCGCACGGCCTCGCTCTCGGCCTTGAGGACGGGCGAGCTTTGGTAGAAGCTGCTGTAGAGCTGGCTGAGCTGGTAGAGATAATCGGCTAGGACGCTGGGCTTGCAGAGGTCGCCCGCGCGCTGGATGGCGTTGGGGAACTGCAGCAGGTGCAGGGCCAGGGCCTTCTCGGCCTCCGTGCCCAGCGCCAGCGGCTGCGTGTCGGGCTCTTGGCCCACGGTGGCGCGATACTTCTCCAAGAGCGAGTTCAAGCGCGCGTTGGCGTATTGCAGGTAGGGGCCGCTGTTGCCTTCCAGGGCGAGGGCCTTATCCCAGGTGAAGACGATCATCGTGGTGGGGTCGTGCGAGAGGTCGGCATACTTGATGGCACCAATACCGATGGCCTCGGCCAGGGCGGCGCGCTCGGCCTCGGGCCAATCGGGGTGGCTTTCGTCGACAATCTTGCGGGCGCGGGCGGCCGCCTCGTCCAGGAGCGTCTCGAGCTTAATCACGTTGCCTTGGCGCGTGGAGAAGGTGCCCTCGGGCAGGCGCATTAGGCCGAACCAGACGTGCTGCAGGAGCGTCTTGCCGCAGAGCCCGAGCCGGCCGCAGATGTGGAAGAATTGCTTGAAGTGCAGCTGCTGGCGCTCGTCGGTGACGTAGATGATGCGCGCGGGGGCGAACTCTTCCACGCGGCTCTTGACGGTGGCGATGTCGGTGGTGGTGTAGTTGAAGCCGCCATCGCGCTTCTGGACGATGGCCACCTCCAGCCCCGCGTCCTTGAGGTCGACGATCCAGGCCCCTTCGCTCTGCGTGGCGAGGCCTTGGGCGCGGAGGGCCTCGACGGTCGGGCCGAGGGTCGGCTGATAGTAGCTCTCGCCGCGATACAGGTCGAACTTCACCCCGAGCCGCGCGTAGATGCGGCCGAACTCCTTGAGGGAGATCTCGATGAAGCGCTCCCAGACCGCGCGGTTCTCCGCGTCGCCGGCCTGCAGCTTCACCAGTTCCTCGCGGCAGCGGTCGAGCCACGCCGGGTCGTCCTTCGTGCGGCCGTAGCTCTGCACATAGACCTTCTCGAGGAGCTCAACGGTGAGGTTCGCGCGCTCCTCGTCGGTCAAGAAGGCGCGGTAACCCATAATGAGGATGCCGAACTGCGTGCCCCAGTCGCCGAGGTGGTTATCGGCAATGACCTCGTAGCCCAGCGCGCGGAGGATGCGGTCGATGGCGTTGCCGATGACCGTCGAGCGGATGTGGCCGATGTGCATGGGCTTGGCCACGTTGGGCGAAGAGTAGTCGATGACCACCTTCTCGCCCGCGCCGCGCTGCGCCACACCCAGCTTGGGGTCGGCCGCCAACGCCTCGACGCCGGCTGCCACGGCCTTGCGCGAGAGCGTCAAGTTGATAAAGCCCGGCCCGGCCACTTCGGCCTTCTCCAAGATCTCTGGCAAGGGCAGCGCCTGCACCACGGCCTGGGCTACCTCGCGCGGGTTCTTCCCGGCGCGCTTGGCAATGCCCATTGCGTCGTTGCACTGCCAATCGCCAAAGCGGCTATCCTTCGAGGGCACCACCTTGCCGCCGCCGCACCCGGGCACCACGGCCTCAAAGGCTGCCGCCAACCACGCCTTCGCCAAACCTTCGCAATCCATTGGCTCTCTCTCGCTTTCCTTACTTCTTGAACGAATCCTTGAGCGTGACCGTGCGGTTGAAGACCGGCGCGCCGGGCTTGGAGGCGTGCACGTCGGGCGTAAAGTAGCCGGTGCGCTCGAACTGGTAGTGCTCGCCGGGGGCGGCCTGCTCCAGGAGCGGCTCGCCGTAGGCCTGCACGGTGCGCATACTCTCGGGGTTGAGCGCGTCGAGGAAGTTTCCGCTCGGGCAGGCCATCGGGTCTTCCATCGCGAAGAGGCGGTCGTAGAGCCGCACCTCGAAGGGCTTGCCATACTTGACGCTCACCCAGTGGATGGTGCCCTTGACCTTGCGGCCGTCGGCCGGGTTACCGCCGTGGCTCTCGGGGTCGTAGGTGCCGTGGAGCTCCACCACGTTCCCCGCCGCGTCCTTGACAATCGAGGTGCAGGTGAAGAGGCAGAGGCCGCGCAGGCGCACCTCGTTGCCCACCGTCACGCGGAAGAACTTCTTGACGGGCACCTCCATAAAGTCATCGCGGTCAATCCATAGCTCGCGCGTGGCGACGATGCGGCGCTTGCCGGCGCTCTCGTCCTCGGGGTTGTTCGGCACCTCGGCCACCAGCTCCTCGCCCTCGGGCAGGTTATCGAGGATGACCTTCACGGGGTTGAGCACGGCCATGCGGCGGGTGGCGATGCGGTTGAGATCGTCGCGCACGCACCACTCCAAGAGCGCCAGGTCGGTCAAGGACTTATACTTCGAGATGCCTGTGCGCTCGCAGAGGTCGCGAATGGCCGCGGCCGTGTAGCCGCGCCGGCGCATCCCCGCCACCGTCGGCATCCGCGGGTCGTCCCAGCCATCGACCACGCCCTCTTCCACCAGCTGGCGCAGGAGCCGCTTGCTCATCACCGTGTAGGTGAGGTTCAGTCGGGCGAACTCGCGCTGCTGCGGGCGGATAGTCTTGCCGCCGCGCACCACCAAGCGCCCCTGCTCGGCCAGGCGGTCGATAACCCAATCGTAGAGCGGGCGGTGCACCTCGAACTCCAACGTGCACATCGAGTGCGTGACCCCCTCGAGGGCGTCCTCGATCGGGTGGGCGAAGTCGTACATCGGGTAGCAGTGCCACTGGGTGCCGGTGCGGTAGTGCGGCAGGTCGACAATGCGGTAGATGACCGGGTCGCGGAAATGGATGTTGGGGGAAGCCATATCAATCTTCGCGCGCAGGCAGTGCGACCCCTCGGCGAAGGCCCCCTCGCGCATCTTGCGGAAGAGCGCCAAGTTCTCCTCCGGCGAGCGGTCGCGGTAGGGCGAGAACTTGCCCGGCTCGGTCGGCACCCCGCGATAGGCCTTCCACTCCTCCTGCGAGAGCTCGCAGACGTAGGCCTGGCCGCGCTGGATCAGCTCCTCGGCAATCGCCCACATCGTCTCGAACATATCGCACGCGTAGTAGAAGCTGTCCCACTGATAGCCCAACCAGGTGATGTCCCGCTTCAACTGCTCCACGAAGTCCTCGCTCTCCTTGGAGGGGTTCGTGTCGTCCATCCGCAGGTGACAGCGCCCGCCAAAGAGCTGCGCCATCCCAAAGTCCACCCACACCGCCTTCGCGTGGCCAATGTGTATCCACCCATTCGGCTCGGGCGGAAAGCGCGTCACCACCGTGCCGTCATTCTTCCCCTGCGCCAAATCCTCTTCAATCCACTGCCGCAAAAAGTGACGCGCAGTGTCCAACTCCGTCTCCGCCGTCTCCGTCTCGTGCTTCTCTGCCATACGATAAACCATCCTTCGTAGAAACAAACGCCCACACTATACCACATTTCCACACGCCTCGCAGCGTTCGCGTGCGGCGTGAGCCCGACGCGGGGGCTGCTCGCCCCCGCTCCCGAGGGGTGTGGGGACGAGCAGTCCCCATCAAACATCAGTGGCTGTGGGGGGTTGGCTTGGCGGGGTCGAGGGCGAGGTCTGCGGCTTCGGAAGCGAGGTCGGCGAAGGGGCGCTTGTTCTTGGGGTGGACGTTGCCGGGCTCGCCGAGGTTGCGGGAGAAGGTGTCGAGGTAGATGGCGTTGGGGGTGTCGGCGCAGACCTTGGCCTGGAGTTTGCGGTAGGGCTCCCAGGGGCGGTTCATCACGGGGAGACCGACCATCAGGAAGGGGACCTTTGGGTCGGGCCGGAGGCTCTCGATGACGGCGCGGAGGGTCTCCTCCATATAGGGCTCATCGAGGGGGGTGTCCTTTTCGCCGCCGATGGCGACCGAGGCGTTGCTCTCGCCCTGGTACCAAAGGATGCCGGTGAGCGGGAGGGGGCGGAGGCGCGCGATGGCGCAGTTGTAGAGGCGGTTGACCTCCCAGCCGCGCGACTCTTGCTGCAGGCGCTTGGGGTAGGCCTGCTTGCACCAGGTGCGCGGATAGTCCTCGTTCTTGTCGAGGGGCTTGCGGTTGGTGACAATCTTGTGCAGGCGCGGATACTTGGGCGAGCCGTCGGGCTTGACAGCGGCCATCACGTCGGCGGCGAGGAAGGCCTCGGTGGGGGCGCCGCCCACGCCCACGAGCAGGAGGGCGATGGGCTTGCCGCTGGCGCGGGCGCGGCGGTTGGCGAAGGAGATGGCCATCGCGCTCCAGAGGCCGGCGTTCTGGGGGGTGACGCGCTGCCAGGCTCCGCTGACGAAGTCCCAGACCCAGATGGTGTGGTTGGCGGTCTCGGCGGCCTCTTCGGCGGCCCCGGCGCAGCGGTTGAGGGGCCAGAAGATGTTGGATTGGCCGGCGCAGAGCCAGGTCTCGGCGTTACCTTCGAGGCCTTCGGGAAGGGCGACGGGCTCGGGGGCGGACCAGGGGAGGGCCCAGCCTTGGCTATTGGCGGCGCGCTCGCGCTCGGCCTTGGCGCGGTCGACCTTCGCGGGCTTGAGGGCCTCGGCGGTGGTGATGGCGATGAGGGCGGCTCCCTGGGCGTTGGGGTGGATGAGGTCGGGGAAGAACTCGGTGACGTAGGGCTTGAGGGGGGTCTCCATATCGATGGCGACGGCGTTGACCTCGTCGGCCACGGCCTCGAGCTCGCGCTGCATTAGGAAGGGCTCGGGGCTGCGGTAGAACTTCTGGCCGGGCGAGAGGGGCGAGAGCTTGGTCCAGATATAGAACTTGGGCTGCGAGGGCAGGGCCTGATAGTCCGCGAGGAGCGCGAGATAGTCCTTGCGGAAGGTGCCCGGGGCGCGGCGTTCGGTCTTCAGGAACTCGCCGCAGTCGTTGATGCCCAGGTTGCAGATGACGATGTCCGGCTGCCAAGCCAGGGCCTCCTGGTGCTCCTTCATCGCGCGATAGGCGCGCTTTTCCTTGCCGCGCCAGGAGTGTTGGTAGATGCCGCGGCCGGGATTGCCGAAGTTGCGCACCTCGTAATCCTGCCCCAAGAGGGCCTGAAGCTTGACGGGGTAGGACTCCTTGTCGCGCGCCTTGAGCCCGGTGCCGAAGGTAATCGAGTCGCCAATACACGCCACCTTCACCCGCTGCGCCCACGCCCCCGCAGCCATCACCACCGCCAATAGCACCCATACCAACCGCTTCATGCCACACCTCCGTGAAAAAAAGAAGCCCCCTTCGCCGTTTACCAGACCGAAGGGGGCGTAAGAGCCGGATTTAGAGAACGTGAACGACCTTGTGGCCGGGGTTGACGCCGCCGATGACGACGGGCTTCTCGCCGGCTTCTTCCAAGGCCTTGAGGGTGGCCCCGGCATCGGCTGTGGAGACGATGAGGATGAAGCCAATGCCCATGTTGAAGACGCGGTACATCTCCTCCTTGGCCACGCCACCCTTCTCGCCGATGAACTTAAAGACCTGCGGGACCTCCCAGGCGGCCGAGTCGATGGTGACATCGACGGTCTTGGGCAGGACGCGCGGGATGTTGTCGTAGAAGCCACCGCCGGTGATGTGGGCCATGCCGTGGATGTCGACGCCCGCTTCCATCACCTTGAGCACCGGCTTGAGGAAGCTCTTGTGGACGGCGAGGAGCGCGTCGGCGCAGGTGGTCTCCGTGCCCGGAAGGAGATCCTCGGGCTTGAGGCCTTCCTGCTCGAAGATGACCTTGCGCGCCAGAGAGAAGCCATTGGTCTGCAGACCGCCCGAGGGCAGGCCGATGAGCACGTCGCCCACCGCAATCTTCTCGCCGGTGATGACCTTGTCCTTCTTCACTTGGCCGACGATGGTGCCCACGAGGTCATACTCGCCCACCGGGTAGAGGCCGGGCATTTCGGCGGTTTCGCCGCCCAGGAGCGCGCAGTTATTCTCGGCACAGGCCTTGCAGAGGCCCTTGACCACGTCGTTGAAGATGGCCGAGTCAAAGACCGAGGCGCCGATGTAGTCCAGGAAGAAGAGGGGCGTCGCGCCTTGCACGAGAATGTCGTTGACGCAGTGGTTGACGATGTCCTGCCCGACGGTGTCGTGGCGACCGGCCATCGCGGCGACTTTGAGCTTGGTGCCCACGCCATCGGCGGAGGCCACGAGAATGGTGTCGGCCCCGGGCGACTGGAAGAGCCCGCCGAAGCTGCCGATGCCACCGATCACGCCGGGGGTGACCGTCTGCTTGACCATCTGCTTGATGGTCTCGATGCCGCTCATCTTCTTGTCGATATCCACGCCGGCTGCGGCGTAGGCGCTGTTCTGCTTATCCATAGTTTCGTCTGTCTTTCTGCTCTAGGATGAAAGGGAAAAGGGGTTATTCGGCGTCGACTTCGCCCGCATTCTCTGCCGGGGGATTGACCGAGACGGCGGCCTTGACGAAGCGCGCGTTCTCGGGATAGGGGATGACGACAGCCGAACCATCGGCGGCGGCCGTGACATTGACGGTCTGGATTGTCTCTTCGCCGCCCAGGCTCACGCGCGAGGCGATGGTGAGCACGCCATTGATGGCCTTGAGGTCCACCGGCTCTTCACCCTCGGCGGCGGTATAACTGCCCGCGACGATGATGGTGCCGGCCTCAGGGTCGATGGCGATGATGGTAAGGCTCGGCTTGCCGCCGGCGTTCATTGCAAAGG
>CAMGJH010000038.1 GCA_946056345.1 uncultured Lentisphaeraceae bacterium
CTACGTCCTCCAGCGCATTCCCGAATTGCGCGATAATCTCCTCTTCGTCGACCCCTTCGGTCGGCCCGACTCCGCCGCGCGCAATGTCCAAGCAATGCGCCAGGCGCTCCAGTGGCTCCGGCGCGGCGGCGCGCTCATCATCTTCCCGGCCGGCGAAGTGGCCAGCTTCACCACCCAGAACTTCCAAATCCGCGATCCGGCCTGGCACATCTCCACCCTCACCCTGGTTCGTCGGGCGAATGTGGATGTCACGCTCCTGCCGGCCTTCATCCCCGGCGCGGCTTCCACCTGCTTCCATCTGGCCGGCAAGATTCACCCGCGTCTGCGCACCCTCCTCCTGCCGCGCGAGATGTTGCGAATGCAGCACCAAACGATTGAGCTGCGTCTAGGCACCCCCTTCTCCTCCACCGCGCTCTTCAAGCGCTTTGGCTCCGATGCCGAGGTGGTGCGCTACCTGCGTTTCCGCACCTTTCTTCTCGCCGGGCGAGTCCGCTCCACCCGCTTCGAGGAGCGGATGCGCCGCCTGACCCTCGATACCGACGACCGCCCCACCCAGCCCATCATCAACCCCATCACCCCCGAGGAGCTAGAGGCCGAGTGGGCCGCCCTGCCCAGCGACTGCCACCTCTTCTCCGACAATGTTTACGCCCTCTATGCCGCCCAGGGGCGCTTCATCCCCACCGCCCTGCGCGAGATTGGCCGTCTGCGCGAGGAGACCTTCCGCGCCGTCGGTGAGGGCACCGGCAAGGATATCGATACCGACGCCTTCGATGATGCCTACTACCAGATTGTCCTCTGGCACAAAGAGCGGCGAGAGATTATCGGCTGCTACCGCCTCGCCCTCTCCGATATGCTCACCGAGGATAGCGGCCCCAACGCCCTCTACACACGCACCCTCTTCCGCTTCGATGAGAACTTCCTCGGCCGCCTCCCCGGTCCGGCCGTCGAGCTCGGCCGCTCCTTCATTCGAGCGCAGGACCAACGTTCCTTCGCCCCCCTGCTCCTCCTCTGGCGTGGTGTGCTGACCTTCCTGGCCAAGCACCCGCGCTACACCGTCCTCTTTGGCCCGGTGAGCATTTCGCACGACTTCACCCCCGCCGCGCGCGACCTCCTCCTCACCTACCTGCGCGCCACGGCCTTCGACGAAGCCCTCGCCCATTGGGTCCTCCCCCGTCTGCCCCCCAAGAAGATGCGCTTTGTGGAGTGGCGACACACGGACTATGCCGACTTCCTCTCCAGCGAGAGCGAGGTCAACAACGCCCTGGCCGAGTTGGAGGGCGGTCACCGCGAAATGCCTGTCCTCATCCGCCAATACCTCAAAATCGGCGGGCGCATCGTCGCCTTCAATGTCGACCCCGACTTCGGCACCGTTGTCGACGGCCTCATCGTCGTCAACCTCCTCGCCGCGCCCCCCAAGAACATCGCGCGTTATATGGGCCCCGAGCTCTACGAGGCCTATCGCCGTGCGCCCCGGGAGACTCGCTAATGCGCCACAAACTACTCCTCCTCTTCACCCTCGTTGGCCTTCCCTTCGCCGCCCAGGATCTCTCCTTGCGCATTCAGACCGAGGCCACCTTGCCCCTCTCCATCGCCCAGGAGGCCGACGAAGCCATCGAACGCGCCCAGCAGTGGCTCGAAACCCAAGGTGCCCCCACCAACAACGTGCCCCAGCGCCTCCTCTATCGCTACGCCCTAGCCGACTCCTCGCGCCCCTTCACCCTCCACCGCTGCGACCTTACGCCCCTGCAGGCCGCCATGCCCGAGCCCACACCCCCGGCCGCCCTCACCAACCTCACCGCTGCCCTCGCCCAATATCGCCAAGACCCCAAAGCCCTCTTCACCCTCCAACGCGACCTCCCCGCCGCCTCGCCGCCCCCCTACTGGCGCGAAGAACTCGCCCTCGCCCTCATCAACACCCAGCAAATCACCCCCTCTGGCGGCCACTGGGGCTCCTTCCCAAACACCCTCTGGGCCCTCCTCACCCTCCGCGCCCTCCTCAACGAAAGCGCCCCCATCCACCTCGCCGAGTGAGAGCGGCGCGGGGTGTTAGCGAGCGAGGGGAAGCGCGGGGGAGCCGAAGGCAGTGGTATTGGCCGGGAGGTTGGAGAGGAGCGTGGAGCCGGCACCAAGGGTGGCATTGTCCCCCACCCGCTTACCGGGCATCACTTGCGCGCCGGTGTGAAGAGTGACCCCCGAGCCGAGCGTGGCGTAGCCGCCGATGAAGGCCGTAGTATCCATTCGCAGGAAGTCGCCGGCGCGGACATCGTGACCGAGGACGGCACCCGTTTGCATAAAGAGGAAGTCACCCACCGTTGCGTCGGCCCCAATGTAGGCTCCGGGCGCGAGGATGGCCCCTTCGCCGAGGGTGGCGTGGTAGACGCGGGCGGCGGGATGGATGCAGCTGGCAAAGCGGGCACCGCGCTCGCGGAGGGCCGCCACACAACGTTGGCGGATGGGGTTTTGCCCAATGCCACAGAGAATTGGCGCGGTGAGCGGGGCAGAGGCAACGGAGCCGACGACGGGGGGATAGTCGCGCAAGGCGGCTAAGGCATCCGGCCGATCGTCAATGAAGCCTGTGGGGGTGAGGCCGGCCTCGAGGGCCCACCAATAGAGTTCGCGACCAAGGCCGCCGGCACCGAGGATGAGGACGGGGTTCATAGGCATTGCGTTCCGGGAAGAAGGCCCAGGCAGGCGAGGCGGTCGCGCACCACGCACGGGAGGGCGATGGCGGCCGTGTCGGTGCGCAAGGGGCGCGGGCCGAGGGTAAAGGGCTGGAAGCCGTGCTCGGCAAAGGCGGTATTCTCGGCCTCGGTCCAGCCGCCATCGGGGCCGACGGCAATCAGGGGAACGCCCGGACCGCCGGGCGGCAGGGCGAAGGGGGCACCATCGGGCGCGGGGTTGGCCAAGAGGCGCAAGTCGGAAGTGTCTGGCAAGGCAGACCAGAGATCGCGCAAACGCGGCAGAATGTGGAGCCTGGGCAGGGCGGTGGTGCCGCCTTGCATAAGCCCCTCCAGCAGGACCGGCGTATACTCCTCTGGCCGAAGCAGGTGCATCGAAAAGTAGCTCTTCTCCACCTTACAGGCCCCCACCAGGAAGAGGTTGCGCACGCCCAGCGTGGCCGATTGGAAGAGGATGCGCTTGAGGGACCGTGGCCGCGGCAACGCCAGAATGAGGTCATACCACGGCGGGAGGGCGGGCCGTTGGCAATCGACCGTAAAGCGAACGCGCGGCCCCTCCACGGACTCCACGCGCCCAATGCCCACCGGCCCATCAACGAAGCCGACGCGGAAGGTGCTACCCGGCGCGGCGTGCAGGAAGGTACGCAGGTGCTCGGCGCGCGCATCGCTGAGCGTACAGCGGCCGCCCTCGGAGCACTCCTCGCGGGAGATCAGGATGAGGTTCATCGGCGAACGGGGCGCTTACTCGATGGCCGCCAGGTCGCTCCCCAGGAGCGAGAGGTCGATGGTGCCGTGATAGACCTCGCGGACCGGGCCGGTGAGCGTCAGCCCCGTGCAACGGTTGCCGCGCCAATCGGCATCGACCGAGAGCATAAAGCCCCCGCCCGTGCGCACCACCACCGGCAGCGTCCCGGCGTGCGCCTCCACGGCCGTGATGGCCGCAGCCACAGCCCCCGTGCCGCACGCGCCGGACTCCGCCTCCACGCCACGCTCGTAGGTGCGCATACTCAGGCGGTTGGGCTCGCGCTGGGCCACAAAGTCCACGTTGACTCCCTCGGGGGCGAAGGCCGAATGCAGACGAATCGCGCGGCCAAGGCTCTCAATATCCACCGCCTCGGGGCTGGCGGTGCGGATGACGAAGTGCGGCACGCCGGTGTTGATATAGTCTCCCTCCACCTGCTGGCCATCGACATTCAGGACCATCCCGTAGGAGCGCGCGGTCGGCTCGGGCATCCAGACCTTGACGTTGCAGCTATCCATCAGCTCGGCATCAAGCAAGCCGCAGGAGGTTTCCATTGTCATCACTCGGGGGGCGGCGCCAATCTTGTGGGCGAACCAGGCGGCGCAACGCGCGCCATTGCCGCACATCGCAACCTCCGTGCCATCGGGGTTCAAGAAGCGCATCCGGAAGTCGGCACGGTTGGATTGCTGGATGAGGATAATCCCCTCGCAGCCCACGCCGGTCCGCCGCGCGGCCAAGAGGCTCATCAGCACATAGTCCTGCCACGGCACCTTCCCCTCGCGATCGTCGAGCATCACGAAGTCATTGGCCGCACCGTGCATCTTGGTAAACTCTAATACCATCTCAAACTCCTTCATTCGCCCCATAGTGTAGCACACTCCGCGGCGGCGGGCAGACGCTTATTCGCGTTGGATGTTGGCCCCGAGGGCCCGCAAGTTCTCCTCAATCGTCTCGTAGCCGCGGTCAATCGATTCGGCATTCAGGATCTCGGTCGTGCCCCGGGCGCAAAGGGCGGCAATGATGAGCGCAATCCCCGCGCGAATATCCGGGCTCGAGACGGTGCAACCCTGGAGCGTGGTCGGGCCGGTAACCACAGCGCGGTGCGGATCGCACTGCACGATGCGTGCGCCCATCCCGATAAGGTGGTCCACGAAGTAGAGCCGGCTCTCGAACATCTTCTCGAAGAAGAGCTCGGTCCCGCGCGTCTGGGTGGCCAAGACAATCAGCACGCTCATCAGGTCCGACGGCAACGCCGGCCAGGGGCCATTGGAGATCTGCGGGATGGCCGCACCCAGGTCGTAGGCCGTCTTCAGCGCCTGCTTGGCCGGCAGACGCAGGTTCCCAGCCTCGTCGAAACTCCAGCGCACGCCAAAGCGCGCAAAGGTCGGGCGCAACACGGCCATCTCCTCGCGGTCGACCCCCTTCAAGGTCAACGCCCCACCCGTGACGGCCGCAGCCACGAGATAACTCGCCGCCTCGATCGCATCGCCCCCCACCCTAAAGGTGCCACCGCCGAGCTTCGGCACGCCCTCAATCGTCAGCCGATTCGTCCCAATCCCCTCAATCTTCGCACCCATCCCGCTGAGCATTCGGCAGAGGTTCTGGACGTGCGGCTCACAAGCCACATTGTAGAGCGTGGTGGGGCCGAGGGCCATCACGGCGGCCATTACCAGGTTCTCGGTGGCGGTGACGGAGGCTTCGTCGAGCATAAAGTAGGTGCCCGTTAGGCCCCGAGGTGCCTTGAGGGTGATGGCCCCGCTCGGGCGCGGCCGCCCCGTGGCCCCCAACGCGTGGAAGCCGGCAAAGTGCGTATCTAGCCGCCGCCGCCCAATGCTGTCACCCCCGGGGGCTGCGCGCAACCGTAGCCGCCCCTTCCGCGCCAGGAGCGGTCCGGCAAAGAGAATGGAAGTGCGGATCCGCGCGCAAGTGGCGGCCGAGAGCTCGGGCATCGCCTTCAAGCGGCTGGGGTCGACCGTCACGGTATGGCTACCGGCCAAGTCGGCCTCCACGCGCGCGCCGAGCTCCCGCAGACCCTCGACCATCACGCGCACATCGGCAATGTTGGGCACATTCTCAAGGGTGACCGGCTCGGCGGCGAGCAGCGTGGCCGCCAACATCGGCAGGGCCGCATTCTTATTTCCCGGCACCACATGCGTGCCGCCAATCGGCGCGCCCCCCTGGATAATCAACTTCGACATCGTCCGTCTTCCTTACCGCCCCTGCGACAGCCGCTCGCGCAGACTCTTGAGCGCCTCCCAGTTCTCCATCTTCAGCTTACGCGACATCTCTTCGCCCAACATCAGCATCCGCATCGGGTGGTGGAGCGTCATCACCGGCACGTGCCCCTCGCGCAACATCCGCCACTGCCCCACCTGCCCGGCCGAAGCCGTGCTCTCAGGGAAGAGCGCCTGCGCGGCCACCGGCCCCAACAGCACCACCGTCCGCGGATTGACCACCCGCAGTTCGCGCCGCAACTGCTCCCCGCAGGTCCGCAGCGCTGCCGCGTCCACCCGCCCACGCGGCACGCCACACTTCATTGCCGGTGTCACGTAAAGTTCGCTCAACGGCAGCCGAATGGCCGCAAACATCTTCTCGAGCAAGGCCCACGCCTCGCTCCCCGCCTCCAACCGCGCCCCCTGCGCCGCCGCGTCCTCGCCCATCACCGGCGGCGCCGCCACAATCGCCACCTCGGGGTTATACCCATTTCCCCGCGCCCCGAAGCGGCTATTGACCCCATACGCGCACCCCCGGCAAGCGGCCATCTCCCGGCGCAATGCCTCCAAAGCCTGCGCGCGCTGCTCGGGCGTATCGCTCCCGCCCGGTGCCGGCCGTGCCCCCTGGACCTGCGCGGGCGCGGGAATCTTCGGCATCGCCCCGGCCGGAGCCGCCGCCGGCGCACGCGCGCCCGCCTTCGGCGCGGCACAGAAGGCCTGCCAGAGCGCCTCCTCCACCGGCACCTGCTTGACCCCCGTCTCGCGCAGACAGGTCAAGGTGTCGATGGCCTCGCTCAACGCCGCCACCAGCGGATGGTCCTCAAAGTCAGAGCCCTGCATAGCTGTGCATTCCCGGAAAGAGTTTGGAAAGGTTAATCCACGTCACGGTCAGGATAATCGCCACCAACCCGGCCCCCAACAGTCCCAACTGCCAGGCGCGCCGCCCGCGACAGTGAAAGACCGCCGCATAAATCAGCCATGTGGCCAGCGACCACTGCTCCTTGGGATCCCACTGCCAATAGGCCCCCCACGCCTCGTTCCCCCAAATCGACCCCAGCGCCAATGCCAGCGTAATCAGCGCAAAGCCCCACGCCACAGTCCGCCCCGAAGCGCGCATCTGCCCCCAGCACGCTAGGACAAAGGCCCGCGCCATCAGCGCGTAGGCCACCATATACCCCAGCACATGCGGCACAAAGAGCGGACTATGCAACGCCGGCGGCAACTGCCCCTCCCGCGCCGAGAAGACAAAGGCCAGCGGAAAGAGCACAACCACGCCCAGCGCCGCATCCAGCCGCGTCGTCTCCAACCGCTCGCGCGCCGCCGTCCACACCGTCGCCGCAGCCAGGCACAGCGGCAACCACAGAAAGGCCTCGAAGAGATTGCGCATCGGCGGATGGCCCACCTGCGCCCAACGCACCCCAATCGCGCCCAACGCCATCGCGCCAACCGCGCGCCACGCCCAGCGGCCCCACCGCTGCGGCAGCGCCACCCCCAACCCCGCCAACGCCACCTGCGCGTTCAGCAGCCAGCCCAGCGTATCGACCTTAAGCTCCATCGTGGTGCCTCCCAACCCCCTCTTCGCGCAGCGCCATCGCCACCGCCGCCGCCACCAACAGCGCGTATCCGGCAAAGACCACCGGCCAGCCCGGATCCTGCCGCACCAAAATCATCGTCTGCCAAACCGGCTCCCCATAGGGGTCCTGCCCCTGCGCGTAGCTCATCTGGTAGTAGGTCAACCCCTTCCGCCGCAAAGGCTTATTCACCGAAATCTCCCGCGCGCCCTCCGGGAAACGCAGCGTGGTACGATACTGCTTGGGCTGACCGTTCGGGTAAGATTCCACCTCGAAGCGCTCCAGCGCCACCCGCTCCCCCTGAATCATCCGCTGCCGATACTCCACCGGCGCAATCGGCGAATCCACCAACCACATCTCCCACTGCTTGGCGTAGCCCGCTGTCAGCGCGCCCCCCACCACCACCGCCAACGCCCCGCCGTGAAAGAGCGCACTCACCCACCGCCGCCGCCAAAGCGCCCACACCATCAGCACCGCAAACACCCCCAAAAGCCCCCACGCCACCACCCGGCACCCCGCCGTCTGCAACATCCCCCGCTGCGACTCAAAGGCCAACACCACGCTCACGCCCGCCAACGCCAACAGCGTCCCGACGCCCGCCCAGCGGCTCACCGCCAAAACTAAACTCCTTCGTCCAATCAACATACCGCCATTATATCATAGCCCGCCCCGTTGCCGCTAACGACTGCCCCCTCGGTAACAACTACGCCATCGCCTCCACCCCTAAATATGTTCGCGCGTACGCGCGCGAGAGGCCCCACGCCTCTAACTCCTCTGCACTCCCCCCTCTCTTTTCACCCTCGCAGATACCCCCAAAAAAGGTAGGCCCTACCTCGAGG
>CAMGJH010000039.1 GCA_946056345.1 uncultured Lentisphaeraceae bacterium
CGTCTTCGGTCTGCTCGGTGGGGGCCACCTTCCGCACACGAATGCGATAAGGGTTACCCCAGGGGTCGCACAGCCGGTTCTTGCGAATGGCATTGTCGTTGGCCCGATAGTAGACCATATTGCCGTTGCTCGCACTGGGCAAGGTCAAGGTGGTGGTGAGTTCGGGCGAGGCCTCGTTGAGGCCCTCGCGCAGGCCGAGATCGCTAATCGGATCGCCGCCATCGCTATCGTCGGTGGCGGTGTCAATCATCGTCATGCCGTAGAGACGGATGGCGTTGGCCAACTCGCGCGCTTCGACGGTGGCCTTCGCAATCTGGGCATTCTCGCGCGCCGAGGCGGTGGAGGAGGCAAAGGTGGCGGCCAACACGCCGATGATGACGATGACCACCAGCAGCTCAATCAAGGTGAAGCCGGAGCGAAGTGAAGGGCGCGCAGGGGCTGTCAAGAACGAGAACATAGCGTCTCCTTGCAAATGCGGTTGGCCATCGGCTACTGGTTATCCTCGCCCTCAACCCAGGGGCGGATGTCATCCTCGGTGCCCCAACGGCCATCGGGCCCACAGGAGGCCACGGAGATCTCGTAGTCGTTGATGGTTTCGGGGGTGTGGGGCTTGACCTTAATCTCAATGCCGGCCTGGTCGTAGAGCGAGGCGAAGCCCTTGTAGTCGGTGCCGGAGAGGGTGGAGAAGGAGATGCTGCCGCGGCCAAGGTTGAAGCGCGTATCGCGCTGTTGCCTAAGCGTATCTCCGGAGAAGACCGCCTCCTTACGCGTCACGCTCGACCCCGAGGAGTAGGTGATATGGACCAACTCGCGCGTCTGGGCATCGCCATCCTCCATCGTAGCCATCGAGAGGTCTGCCGGGCGGAGAATCCAGAAGTCGAGCGAACCGGAGAGCGAGCCATCGGCGGCATCGATACTACCGGCCTCGTAGGCGCTGCTCCGCGTGGAGGAGTCGTTCTCGGCCGGGCCAATGACGAAGTTTGCCGGGTCGACCATCATTGCCAAGTCGCGGCTGATGGCCCCGACCACCGCGCGCGTCACCGACTGCGCATCGGCGCGGCGCAAGCCGAGGGTCCACGCCAGACCGGTCTGCTGGAAGATGCCCGCCACGATGAGGACAATCACCGTGAGGATCGTCATCGCCACGAGCACTTCAATGAGCGAGAAGCCGCGCTGCCCGAGCCGACGCAAGGGCCGAAGCGCATTGGAGAAGGAGAAGAGGTGAGGCATACGCGTTCCTTTCGGCATCGCAATCGGGCAATCAGCGCTTGTTCTTCTTGTCCACCGCCACGCGGATGACGTAGACCGGCGCGTTTCGCAGGGCATAACGGTTCTGCTTGGCATTCTCGGCGGTCACCTGCACGCCAATCTGGGCCACCGCCTTGTCCTCGGTGCCGGTGTTGCTCTCCTCCAAGATCCAGGCGTGGTAGTAGACGCCGGAGGTGGAGTCGTGCGAGGCATTGGGGATGGAGTCGTAGTCGCCGGGGTCGTCGTTGAGCTCGAAGTTAAAGGGCGAACCGGAGAGCGCGTCGGCCAGGTCGTCGACCGAAGCAACGTCGGGGTCATTGGCGGCAATCTGCGCCGCGCCGAGGAGGCGCTCGGCGAAGGCGGAAATCCGCATTTCGCTGCGCGAAGCCAAACTCTCGCGCAGACCTAGCGGGAAGAGGGCCATCAAGGCCAACGCACCGCCGGCAAGCACAAAGATAGCCATATTCACCTCAATCAGCGAGAAGCCGGCCTTCCGGCTTACGGCGCGAAGCAATCGGCGAAGAGGATGGTGAAAGAGCGTTTGCATACAGTCTCCTGTCAGCGTGTCCGGGGGCCTACTTCTCCAGTGTCACGGTGCCGTCGTCATTGACGCTCAGGCCAATGGTCATATTCTTTGCGCTGCTCGAGAGCGAGTGCTTGGCCGTGATGGTCTTGTCGGAGGTGGCATCCAAGCAACCATCGGGGGTGAAGACGAAGACCAAGCGGTCCTTATCAAAGGCGTAATACTGCGGCAGCGAGAGCGTAGAGGAGGTGCGGATGGCCAGCGGCACGCGCCCATTCTCCAGGTCCTTGAGCGTGCCGGTGAAGTCAGCCACCGGATACATCGCCATCGACCACTGCCCGGTCACCTTCTCACCGCCAACCATATAGGCATAGTCCAGGTTCTGCTTGCTATTCTCCAACTCCTGGGCCACCTCCTCATCGGTCTTGGAGGGAGAGCGGACCACGTTGGTGATGCGCGCGAACTTCGTGGCGCTGGGGTCGGCCAGGCTGACGGCACGCGCGCCGTGCTTGAGCGAAGCGAACTGCTCGCTCTGCACCCCGAAGGGCGTGTAGAGGCTGTTGCCCTTCTTCCACACATCGCCCACATACTGGAAGAGGGCGTAGCGGCCCTGCTTACCGCCCGTCTTGGTCTTATCGCCCACCGTCACCTTGGCGTTGGCGTTCCAGCAGATCAGGATATGGGTGGTGCCGAGGATGCAGGCCTGCTGACGGGCGGTAAGGAGCAGGTCGCGCAACTGGTTGCGGCTCTTGGTGGTGCTCTCGCGGCGCATCGCGCCGAAGAACTGCGTGGTAGCCATCGTCAGCAACATCGCGGCGATGCCGATCACGACCAACAGTTCAATCAGCGTAAAGCCCCGGCGCCACCGCGCGCGCAAACACGCAGCCGAAGGGGCGGAGCCACGGAAAGAGGGGGGCAGGGGGAACATGGCGGCAATCCTTGAAACGGGGCTCCGGGCAACGGTCAATGCAGCTTAATCACTTCACTAAACGAGCCCGTATTGGGGACCGAGACAGTGTAATGATCCAGGTCGAAGTCAAAGGTAATCTTCACGGGGGCGAAGGCCTTCGCGCCGCTCAACGCCCGCCAGGTCCCCTTCTTCGTTTGGTTCATCACCAAGGGAAAGCCGATCATATCCGAGGAGGAGACCCCGCCCTTCGCAAGCACATCATCCAGCTTCGAGACACGCTTGTTCTTGCAGATATAGAGGAAGGAGGAGTCGGTGAGATAGGCGCGCTTGGAGGTGTCGCGCTTACCGCTGCTATCGCGCCCCAAGAGGAGCATAAAGACCTCCGCATTCCCCTCCTTGGGCGAATTGCTACTCACCGAGCCAAAGGTGGCCGAAACGCCCGAGGTGGTCGAGGAGATGGGATACTCGCCGTGCTCGTTCTTGTAGGCCATAATCGCGCTGGTGAGCGTCTTGGCGAAGGAGTTGCGCTTAGTCTCCTCGGCACTGCGCAAGGTACGCACCACGGCAAAGGAGCCCAAGCCCACGAGCGTGGCCAGGATGACAATCACCACCAACAGCTCAATCAGCGTGAAGCCGCGGCGCGTGCACCGGGCCTTGGACAAAGCGGAAAGCGAAGCAGCGAACATAGCAGACCCCTTTCGATTGCGGTGGGCTTACCAACTCTTGGCGTAGACATCGCCCTCGTTGCGGGCGGCATCATCCTCCGGCCAGCACCAGACGGCGGCATCGCCGCGGATCTTCTTGCCCTGCAAAACCTTTGCGGGCATTCCGTCGGAGGTGTCGACCACGCCATCTTCGTTGACGTCCAGGCAGAACTGATAGAGATGGTCCTTGATCTTGCCGCTGTTCGGATTGCGCTTGAAGAGCCGCTCGCCCACGGGGTCGAGCATCCCATACTTCAACTCGGCCTCGTTCTCCTTGTTGCGCTTGAGTCCGGAGGCCGAGTCGGAGTCGATATAGAGCACATCCAGGTACTTGCCTTTGCCCAGCACCAGGCACATATCGGTATCCATCTCCTTAACCCCGGAGGAGCCAATCTTGTATTCATCCGGCCAGAAGGAGAGGTCGCGATGGAAGTTGGTCCAAGCCGTGGCAATCTGAACGCAGACATCTGCGGCGTTCTTCTTGCGCGCCTGCTCGATAAAGTGGCTGTAGCCACCCATCCCCAGACCGCCGAGCACGCCGATAATCACAATCACCACCAGGATCTCAATCAGCGTAAAGCCCTGGCGGAACGGAGCGGAAAAACGGGAAGGTGTGCGCATAAGCTTCTCCTCTTGAAGTGCTGCTTGGCAATGACTCAATCTTCGTCGGCCTCATCCACCGACGCGCCGCCGCTGGAGATGTCGTCGGCCGTGCCGAAGATGCCATCGGGCCCGGCCGAGACAATCTCGCCGGCACCGCCATCGGTCTTGTAGACCAGGGCCCGCCCCCAGGCATCGGCATTTGCCCCGGCGGTGTAGCGCGCCGAGCCGGTGTCGATGTTCGTGACATTGGCCGCATAGACCATTCCATCCTTCTGCAGCCGCCGCCAGGAGCGGTAGATCTGCTGGAGGTTCGGGTCAGCCGTCTCCTTGACAATCGTCTGCTTGAGCGCGTCGCCCTGCGCAATCCCCTTGAGCTCGAGCTCGTAAGGCGAGCCGCTGGCCGGGCTCTGGAACTGACGGCGATAGTAGGTGGTTAAGTTATCGCTCGCCTCGCGCTCGATCGTCGTGGCGCGGGGAATGAAGTGCGAGCAGAGGCCGAAGGTCATCTCATCGCCCTTACCGCGCGCGAAGCTCGGCGTGACGGTCTTGGTGGAGGAGCCATCCTTAATCTTGAACTTCATCCCCGAGGCGCCCGGCTCGCTCCCGCTACTGCCATAGCTCGGGTGCGCGTCGTCGCCCTCTTCGGTGACGAAGTGGAATTCCAACGCCGCGTAGCCAATCGGGTCGTCGTTATAGGTATACTGCGCCGAGACAATGGGGTATTCGCCGTAGATGGCCTTATACTCCTCCAACAGCGAAGCGATGGCGTGCACCTGCGCGGTGGTTTTGGCCACAGCCGCCTTGCTGTTGGCCGACCCCATCAGCTTGAAGATGCCGGCGGCCAGAATGCCGATAACCACGATCACCACCAGCAGCTCCACCAACGTGAAGCCCCCGCGCAAACGCCTTGAAGATGCCTTCATTGTCACCCCCTCCTGCTTAGGCCGACTGCTGGCCGATCGAGCCGATGATCGAGATCAGCGGCATAAACATCGCAATCACGATGCCGCCGACGACCACCGCCAGGAAGATAATCATAATCGGCTCGATGATTGAGGTCATCGCCGCCACGGCGTTATCCACCTCATCGTCGTAGGTGTTCGCCACACGGATGAGCATCTCGGGCAACGCACCGGTCTCTTCACCGACTTCCACCATCGAGACGACCATCGGCGGGAAGACGCCGCTCGCGCCCAGTGGCGCGGTCATCCCCTCGCCCTCCTTCACGCTATCGTGCACCGACTGCAACGCCTTGGAGACCACCTGGTTGCCCGTGGTGTCCTTCACGATCGAGAGCGCCTGCAACACCGGCACACCCGAGGAGAGCAGCGTGCCGAGCGTACGCGTCAAGCGCGCGACCACCGTCTTCTGCGTCAAATCGCCGAAGACCGGCATCGTCAGGGCCATCTTATCGCGCAGCAGCGAGCCGAAGGGCGTCTTGAAGAAGATCTTGATGCCGATAACCGCGCCGGCGATCGCCACCGCGCCCGGCAACCAATAGTTCTTCACCCCCTCGGAGAGGTTGATGACGAACTGCGTCAAGGCCGGCATCCCCTCGTCGCTCCCCATCAAGTCGGTGAAGATCTGCTGGAACTTCGGAATCACCGCGAGCATCAGGAAGACCACAATGCCCAGGGCCGCGCAGAGCACCACAATCGGGTAGGTCATCGCGCCCTTGACCTTGTTCTTGATCTTCTCGGCCTTCTCCATAAACTCGGCCAAACGGTTCAGCACCGTCTCGAGCACACCGCCGGCCTCGCCGGCCTTCACCATATTCACATAGAGGTGGTTGAAGATCTTTGGGTAGTTGCCCAGCGATTCGGAGAAGGTGTTGCCCGTCTCCACCGTCTCGAGCATCCCGGCAAGGGCCGCCTTCATCGTCTCGTTCGTCGTCTGCCGATGGAGCACGCGCAACCCGCGCGTGAGCGGCAACCCCGCGTCCACCAACGTCGCCAACTGCCGCGTAAAGACCATCAAGTCCTTCGTCTTGATGCCCCCGCCAAAGAGCTTCAACTTCTTCCCGCCGCCGCTCTTGGCCTTCTTTGGCGCCTTCTGCGCCGGCGCGGGCGCCGCTTCCGCCGCGTCCTCCTTGACCAAGCCAATCGCCTTAGGCGTCAGTTTCATCCCGCGGATCTTCTCAATCGCGGCACTCTGCGACTCCGCCTCCACGGTGCTAAAGACCTCTTTGCCCTGCGAATCAAGCGCCTTGAACCTAAACTTGGCCATCGTCGTCTTCCTTAACAAATTGTCCTGGGCTCTCGCCCACTCCACTTTTCGCTATGTATTATAGCAGGCCTGCACACCAATGGCAAACCTTTTTGCGCAAAAGTCCTGCCGCGCCCACCGACGCCCCGAGCCCACTCGGCCCGCTTACCGGCGGAAGTTCGCGCTCCAGCCGAGTTTGAGGGCGAGGGGGGCGTAGGGGTTGTGGTCTTCGGGGAGAAGGAGGCGGACTGAGCGCGCCGAGGCGGTGGCTTCAAGGGCGGCGCCGGGGGCGAGCGAGGCTACAGCCACCCCGTCGGCATAGACCCGCGCGGGGGCGCCATCGTCCTCATCGACGCGCACGACCACCCGCGTGCCATCGGGGATAACGAGCGGCCGGGCGCTGAGCGCGTGCGGGGCAATCACGCTGATGACCAGGGCCCGAGCTGCGGGCGAGACGACCGGTCCGCCGACCGAGAGCGAGTAGGCCGTCGACCCGGTGGGGGTGGCGAGGATGAGTCCATCGCAGAGGTAGCGCGCCACGGGGAAGCCATCGAGCTCTAGGTTGAGGGTAAAGGCGTGGCCGCTCTCGGCGCGGCTGACGACCACATCGTTGAGCGCGTCGGGGAAGCGCGCGCCGCCCACGACCCCGGCCGCCAGCGCCGTCCGCGTCTCGACCGCATACCGCCCCTGCGCGAGCGACTGCAAGAGGGGGCCAAAGCCCTCCTCATTGACGGCGGTCAGGTAGCCCAAGCGCCCAATGTTCAGCCCAATAAGCGGCAGGTCGGTGGCGGCAACAGCGTGGGCCGCGGCCAAAAAGGAACCATCGCCGCCCAGAGAGATGACCCCCTGCGCACCGGCCCGGGCGAAGGCCTCCGGCGCCACCCCGGGCGCGGCGCCCAACGCTTCGGCCGTCTCCGGCGAGGGCAAGAGGGCAATCCCGGCCGCACGCGCCGCGCGGACCAACGCCTCCACCCCCTCGCGGGCCCGCGGCCGCGTGAGGTTGGCAATCAGCCCCAGCGAAGCAATCGGCCTCACAGAAGCACTTTAACGATTACCTTCTTCACCCGGTCCGCGCCCGGCACCCGCTGCCCCGGCGCGTGCGCATCCTGCGGGAAGAGGACAAAGAAGCCGCCCTCCGGGAAGGGGATGGCCGTCCCTTCTCCGGCCACAAAGCCAATATCGGCCTCGGGGTTATAGGGCTTGGTCTCGGCGAGGTCGGCGCTCAGCGGCCGCCAACCGATCGCCTCACGCCCCTCGAAGAGGAACTGAATGTCAGCATAGGCGCGGTGATACTCCAGCGGACACGCCTCCGGCGCGCGCGTTTCGTAGGCCTGGACATTGGCGAAGATGGCCTCGGTGCCATCGGGCAACGCCTCAATCACGTGGTGCCCGACCGCCGGCGACGCCTTCACCGCCTCGGCCAACCACGTAAACGCCTTCTCGAAGCGCTCGCCGAGCGCCAACTTCCCAGCCTGTTCCAAGGTATCGATAATCATTGCTTGCTCCTTTCCGCAATCGCCTGAATGATAGCACATCCGCGCCCCGCCGCCAACTTCCGCGCCAGCGCCCAATAGTAGCCCGCCGGCACGCGCTCGGTCACCACCCCCAGGAAGTCCCCCTCCCGCCGCCGGCGCTCAAAGGGCGGACCCCGCCCCCGCCACACCGGCTGCACCCCCCTTAGTACGCACGCCCCGGCCACCGCGGCCCGGAAGAATCCCCCGCCCCCCGACCACAGGCGCCACCCCCACAACGCCACCGCCGAGGCCAGCATATTCGAGAGGTAGTCCCGCCAGATC
>CAMGJH010000040.1 GCA_946056345.1 uncultured Lentisphaeraceae bacterium
CCGGCGATGACTCAGCGCGACGGGGTGGACTATCTGCCGCTGCCGATGTGGAAGAATACGCTCATTCAGTTGTTGAATATCGCGGGGGTGGGTCCGGTGATTGGGGTGATTATCGGGATTAAGTTTGGCGTGAAGTGCTTTTGGATTATCCCGCTGGGGTGCGTCTTTGGCGGGGCGGTGCACGACTTCGTGGCGGGCTTTATGAGCTTGCGGCACGGGGGGGCGAACTTGCCGGCGCTGACGGGGGTGGCGCTGGGGAAGTGGTATGCGCAGGCGTATACGGTCTTTGTGATGGTGCTGCTGCTCTTGGTGGTGGCGGTCTTCGTGACGGTGCCGGCGCACTTGGTCGAGGGGGTGGTGCCGGGGGGCGGGGCGGCGGTCTTCTGGGGGGCGACAGGGGTCATCTTCCTCTACTATATTGTCGCGACCCTCTTCCCGGTGGATAAGATTATCGGGCGGATCTACCCGGTCTTTGGCGGGGTGCTGCTGGTGGGGTCGCTGGCGATGCTCGCCTCGCTGGTCTGGCACGGACTGGGGGATGGCGCGTTGCTGACCGAGACGGCGGCCTTCCAGGCGGGGATGTTCCGCGATCAGCCGGTGGTGCCGTGCCTCTTTGTGACGATTGCCTGCGGGATTATCTCGGGCTTCCACGCCACGCAGTCGCCGATTGTGGCGCGAACGATGCGCTCGGAGCGGGAGGCGCGGGGGACTTACTACGGGATGATGATTGCCGAGGGGGTGATTGCAATGGTGTGGGCCGCGGCGGGGTTGGCCATTTATAACCTGGTGCCCGAGCTGATGGCCAAGCCGGCGACGGCGGCGCTGGTGGCGAGCACGCGCCACTTCCTGGGCAGCTGGATGGGCACGGTGACGGTGGTAAGCGTGATTGTGCTGGCGATTACCTCGGGCGATACGGCCTTGCGGAGTTTGCGTTTGACCCTGGCCGAGACGCTCCGGGTCGGGCAACGGCGCTTTGTTGCGCGGCTGGGGCTCTGCCTTCCGCTGATTGCGGCCACGGCAGGGCTCTTGTGGTGGAGCACGCAGAACGCGGCCACCTTCGAGTGGCTGTGGAAGTACTTCGCTTGGGGCAACCAGATCCTCTCGGCCTCGACGTTGATGGTCTGCACGGTGTGGCTGATGCGCCGGGGCGTGGCGCCCTGGTTCACCTTGCTACCGGGCATGTTTATGACCTTCGTGGTCTCGAGCTTCATCCTCTGGTCGGCCACCACCCACCCGGGCTGCCCCTACGGCCTGAACTTGCCCATCAACGTGGCCTACGCCATCGCCGGGGTCTTCACCTTCTTCTGCGCCGTCGTTGTTGTGCACCTGGGCGCGCAGGGCTCGCGATGAGTCTGCGGCTGGACCTGCCCGAGGCGCTCCCGATTGCGGCCTACCGTGAGCAGCTGCTCGCGGCGATGGCCCGCGAGCGCGTGGTGATCGTCTGCGGCGACACGGGCTCGGGCAAGACCACGCAGTTGCCCAAGCTGGCGCTGCTGGCGCGGCCGGCGGCGCGCGGGTTGGTGGGCGTTACGCAGCCGCGGCGCCTGGCGGCGATGGCGATGGCCCGGCGCTTGGCCGACGAGGTGGGCACCCCCCTGGGTCAGGCCGTGGGCTACCAGCACCGCTTCGAGCGCCGCCTCTCGCCAGCCACGCAAATCAAGCTGATGACCGATGGCGTGCTCCTCTCCGAGGTGCAGACCGACCCCCTCCTGCGCCGCTACAGCACCCTCATCATCGACGAAGCGCACGAGCGTAGCCTGAACATCGACTTCCTCCTCGGTCTGCTCAAGCGCATTCTCGCCCGCCGCAAGGACCTGCTGGTCATCATCTCCTCGGCCACCCTCGACGCCGAGGGCTTCGCCGCCTTCTTCGACCACGCCCCGGTCATCTCCATCCCCGGCCGCCTCTTCCCCATCGAGACCATCTGGCTGGGCGACATGCTCCCCGAGGAGGACGAGGACGCCGACAGCGTCGACCCCGATGACCTCGCCCGCCACGTCGCCAATGCCGTCGACACCGTGGGCGAGGACTCCGGCGACATCCTCGTCTTCCTCCCCGGCGAGCGCGAAATCCGCGAGACCAAGCTGCTGCTCGATGGCCGCCACCTGCCGCGCACCGAGGTGCTCCCCCTCCTGGCCAGCCTCCCCCCCGGCGAGCAGGCGCGCGTCTTCCAGAGCTCCCCCCTGCGGCGGATCATCCTGGCCACCAACGTCGCCGAGACCTCCGTGACCATCCCTGGCATCCGCGTGGTCATCGATTCGGGCCTCGCGCGCATCAAGCGCTACTCGCCCCAGCGCCGCGTCCAGACCCTGCGCGTGGAGAAGATCTCCCAAGCCTCGGCCCGCCAACGGATGGGCCGCTGCGGGCGCGTGGGCCCGGGCACCTGCATCCGCCTCTACGCCGAGGCCGACTACGCCAAGCGCGAGGCGCACATCGTCCCCGAAATCAAGCGCTCGGCCCTCGCCGGCGTCATCCTCCGAATGGCCGACCTGCGCCTGGGCGCGGTCGAGACCTTCCCCTTCCTCGAGCCGCCCACCGGCGCCGCCATCCGCGAAGGCTATCGTGAACTCCTCGAACTCGGCGCGCTGCGCCGTGTTCAGCCGACAGCTGACAGCCGACAGCCGACAGCTTTGGAGGCGGATGTCAGGGGCCAAGCCGACGGCGGCCCCAACCCGGTTCTTCCCCAATCCCCCGCCGAAGGGGCGGCCCCCTCGCCAACGCGCCAGCGGCTGTCCGCTGTCGGCTGTCCGCTGTCGGCTATTTCGCTCACCCCCATCGGTCGGGCGCTGGCGGCCTTCCCGGTGGAGCCGCGGCAGGCGCGGATGCTGCTGGCGGCCGAGAGCGAGGGCGCGCTGCGCGATGCATTGACCGTGGTCGCCGCCCTCTCCTGCGATGATCCGCTCCTGCGCCCAATCGAGAAGCGCGAGCAGGCCGACCAGCAGCATGCCCGCTTCCGCTGTGCGAACTCCGACTTCCTTGCGCGTCTCAAACTCTGGGCGTGGTGGAACGACGCCGCCCTCGGCATCAGCGAAACGCAGCGCCGCAAGCGTTGCAAGGCCGCCTTCATCAGCTATCCTCGGATGCGCGAATGGGCCAACATCCGCACGCAGCTCGAGCAGCTCTGCCGCGAGCGCCATCTCCACACCGACTCGGCCACCGGCGGCGAGGTGGGGCTCCACCGCGCCCTCCTGAGCGCGCTCCTCTCGCGCCTCGGCCACCTGGACCCCGAGACGCGCGACTACCGCGGCGCCTTTGGCATCCGCTTCGCCCTCTTCCCGGGGAGCGGCCTGGCCAAGGAGGCGCGCAAAGCCCGTGACCGGCAGGCCCCCGTGCGCGAAAAGCCGCGCCCCGACGCGCTGCCCACCAGCCGCGAGTGGGTCCTCTGCGCCGAGTTGGTCGAGACCTCGCGCCTCTTCGGCCGGAGCGCGGCGTGCATCGACCCGCGCTGGATCGAGCCGCTTGCCGGCAGCCTCTGCAAGGTCCACCGCCACAACGCCTTCTGGGACCGCGACCACGGCTTCGTCCGCGTCCACGAAGACATCACCCTCTTTGGCCTGCCCATCGCCTCCGGGAGATTGCGCGACCTCTCGCGGCTGGATCCCGAGGCCGCCCGGCGCTACTTTATTGCCGACGCGCTCGCCGTCCCCGACGCCATCGCCCAGCCCCCCGCCTGGCTCCGCGCCAACTGGCAGAAGCAAAAGCTCCTCAGCCAGCTCTGGGCCCTCAACCGCCGCGCCGCCGACGCCCTCCACGAGGCGCTCCTCGACTTCTATGAGCGCGCGCTCCCGCCCGACATTTGCAATGCCCCCGCCCTCAAGCGCTGCCCGCCCCTGCCGCTCCAAGGCGAGGCCTTCGCCGTCTCCGCCGAGACCTTGCGCGACTTCCCCGAGGAGATCACCGTCGCCGGCCACCCCTTCCCCCTCGCCTACCTCCACGACCCGGCCGCGCCCGATGACGGCGTCACCCTCGAGGCCACCCCCGAGACCCTCCCACGCCTCGCCGGCTGGCACGCCGAGTGGCTCGTGCCCGGGCTCCTCCCCGAGAAGATTATGTGGCTGCTCAACGCCCTGCCCAGCCGCGTCCGCCACGCCCTGGGGCCTCTGCCCGAGCTCCAAAGCCTCATCCTCTCGCGCGCCAAGCCCTACGCCCGCCCCCTCGCCGAGACCCTCTTCCGGATTTTGCGCGACGAGAAGGGCGTCCGCGTGGACGAGACCCCCTGGGCCGAGGAGCGCCTCCCCGCCCACCTCCGCTTCAACTTCCGCGTCCGCGACGCCGAGGGCAACCTCCTCGGGCAAGGCCGCAACCTGCGTCCGCTCCTCGACCTCTTCGCCGCCGCCCCGGCCAAAATCCAGGCCAGCACCATCGCCGACCCCGCCCTCGCCCGGTTGGCCAACCGCCGCGAGTGCCTCGAGGCCCTCAAAGCCCTCGGCGGCACCGGCTGGAAGCCCTACGCCCAATTCCCCTCCCTCCCCGAGGCCACCAAGGCCTTCCTCAAGCGCGCGGCCATCGACCCCCAGCGGCTCGCCGAGCAGACCTTTGAGCGCATCCTTGAGGAGGTCTTCCTGCCCCCCGGCCGCGACGACCCTACCACCGCCGCCGAGCTCAAGACCCGCTACGCCGCCCACAAGCGCGCCCTCCCCCAGGTGGCCGGCGAGTGGCGCCGCCGCATCCTCTACATCCTCGCCGAAACCGCCCGCCTCGAGCGCGCCGCCGAGTCCGCCTCCGGCGTCTACCCCGCCACCCAGGAGGAGCTGCTCGACCAGCTCGCCTGGCTCGTCTTCGAGGGCTTTGTGGCCGCCGTGCCCCCCGAGTGGCTCGCCCACTACCCCCTCTTCCTCCAAGGCGCGGCCGAACGTCTCGAGCGCGCCCGTAATAACCCCGCCGGAGACCTCCGCAAGGCCGAATCCCTCGCCCCCCTCTGGCAGCGCTACCGCGACTTCGTCACCCGCTCCGCCAAGCCCCGCCACAACCCCATCGCCCTCTCCGACTACCGCTGGCACTTCGAGTGCCTGCGCCTGGCCACCTTCGCCCCCAACCTCCGCCCTCCCCTGCGCTCCTCCCCCAAGCAGCTCGACACCCTCTGGCAGCGCGTTTTGGCCCCGTAGCCTCCGCTCACGCGCGCGTATGCCTTAATATTAAGGCGCACAGCGCCTCTCACCGTTCACCGTTCACCGTTCTCCGTTCACGCGCCGGAGGCGCAACGCGCGCCCCGCGCTTTCCGCTTGCAAGGCGGGCGGGTTTTTGCGATACTATGCGCAGACTTACGAACAAAGGAAGGCGACTGTGTATATTCATATTGCCGGAACGGGCTCGGCCGTGCCCCAGCGCGTTCTTACGAATGACGACCTCGCAAAGATGGTCGATACGAGCGACGAATGGATCGTTTCCCACACCGGGATTCGCCAGCGTCACGTGGTTGGCCCCGACGAGAATGCTTCGACGTTGGGGTGCGAAGCGGCGCGTCGTGCGCTCGAGGATGCTGGTGTCGCGCCCGAGGAATTGGGCACGATTATTGTCACCTCGACCACGCCGGATTATGCCATTTATCCCTCCACCGCCTGTGTCATCCAGGGGATGCTTGGGGCGAAGAATGCGGCGGCTTTCGACCTGAGCGCCGCCTGCCCGGGCTTCGTCTATGGCGTGACGGTGGCCAAGGGGCTGTTGCAGATTGACGATCGGCCCATCCTGGTGATCTCCACCGAGATTATGAGCCGCACGATCAATTGGTCCGACCGCAACACCTGTTGCCTCTTTGGCGACGGCGCCGGTGCGGTGGTCCTCAAGAAGAGCGAGCAGCCCGGCGGGCTGGGCTTCCACCTCATTGGCGCGGACGGCACCGGCGCGATGGCAATCCACCGCGAGGGCGGCGTGCGCACCGAAGAGACGGCCCGCAACGCCCCCGGCGACCTGAAGATGGATGGCCGCGCGGTCTTTAACTTCGCGGTGCGCAGCTTCTGCGACATCATCGCCAAGAGCCTTGAGCACTACGGCTACACCGAGAAGGATATCGCCTGGATCGTCCCCCACCAGGCCAACACGCGCATCATCGATGCCGCCGTCAAGCGCATCAATGTGCCCGTGGAGAAGTTCTATGTGAATATCGACCGTTTCGCAAACACCTCGAGCGCGTCGATTCCCATTGCCCTGGACGAGATGTCCAAGAAGGGCTTGTTGCATAAGGGTGACCGCTTGATCTTCGCGGCGTTCGGCGCGGGGTTGGTTTACGGCGGTCTGTTGGTCGAGTGGACCAAGTAAGGTTTTAGAAAGGAATACGCCATGGATAAGAAGAAAGTCGTCGTCACCGGCCTGGGCTGCATCACGCCGCTGGGCAATGATGTGAAGACCTTCTGGGAAGGCATCCGCGCGGGCCGCTGCGGGATTAACACCATTACGCACTTCGACACCTCGCGCCTGAATGTGAAGGTGGCCGGCGAAGTCAAGGACTTCGACGTGGGGCAGTACATCGACCCGAAGGAAGCCAAGCGCCTGGCGCTCTTTGCGCAGTACGCCGTGGCCGCCGCCAAGCAGGCTTGGGTGGATGCCGGCTACGCCAAGCTGCCCGAAGCCACCGAAGAGAACCCCACCCCTTGGCGCTCGGTGGGCACCGTCCCGGCCGAGGGCGTTGACCCCACCCGCGTGGGCTGCATCCTGGGCGTGGGCATCGGCGGTAAGGAAGTCGATGCGCCCTCCTACAAGACCCTCTTCGAGAAGGGCCCCCGCCGCCTCAGCCCGATGACCATCCCGATGCTCATCGCCAACGAAGGCCCCGGCAACGTCTCCATCTACCTCAAGGCCAAGGGCCCCGTCCTCACCGTCTCCACCGCCTGCTCGGCCTCGACCGACGCGATTGGCGTGGCGATGGATATGATCCGCGCCGGCCGCGCCGACGTGGTCATCGCCGGCGGCGCCGAGTCGACCATCGAGGAATACTGCGTTGGCGGCTTCCAGGCAATGCACGCCCTCTCCACCAACCCCGACCCGATGACCGCCTGCCGCCCCTTCGATAAGGACCGCAACGGCTTCATTATGGCCGAAGGTGCCGCCATCCTCATCCTCGAGAGCGAGGAGCACGCCAAGGCCCGCGGCGCGAAGATCTACGGCGAAGTGGCCGGCTACGGTGCCGGCGGCGACGCCCACCACGTCTGCGCCCCCGACCCCGAAGCCTCCGGTATCATCCACGCCGAGAAGATGGCCATCGCCGACGCCGGCATCCAGCCGACCGACGTGCAGTACATCAACGCCCACGGCACCTCCACCGGCCTCAACGACCCGATGGAAACCAAGGCCGCCAAGGCCGTCTTCGGCGAGCACGCCTATAAGCTGAAGATGAGCTCGACCAAGTCGATGACCGGCCACCTCCTCGGTGCCACCGGCGCCCTCGAGGCAATGGTCTGCCTCCTGGCGATTGGCGACAACTTCTACCCGCCGACCATCAACTACCACACGCCCGACCCGGACTGCGACCTCGATTGCGTCCCCAACAAGGGCATCGAGGCGCCGTTGGACATCGCGATGACCAACACCCTCGGCTTCGGCGGGCACAACTCCTCGCTGATCCTCCGCCGCTACTAAGGCATTCGCGTCCCCGCGCCGCCGGCGCGGGGACTTTCCCCACCCCACCGCTATCCCAAGGAGCCCTATGTTCGACCAGGAAGCCATTAAGACCGTTCTCCCGCACCGCGACCCCTTCCTCTTCTGCGACCGTATTCTCGAAGCAACCCCCGAGCACGTCGTCGCCGAGGTCGATTACGGCCCCGATCGCTACTTCTTCAAGGGGCACTTCCCCAGCTACCCGGTCTGCCCGGGGGTCATCCTGGTGGAGTCGATGGCTCAGTGCGGTGGCGCGGGCTACCGCTTGGGCACAACGGATGAGGAGC
>CAMGJH010000041.1 GCA_946056345.1 uncultured Lentisphaeraceae bacterium
GTGCCGGTGGGGTGGGCCTATGGGATTGGGCGAGGGGTTGGGGTTGGTATGTTTGCGCTCTTTCGCTGGACGCGGCGGGCGCGGACGGCAACGGATAATGTGTTGATTGCGGGTCTGGCCAAGACGCGCCGGGAGGCGTATTTGATTGCGCGCAATTCGTTGGGGCACTTCGCCGGGCACGTCTGCGAGGCACTGCGGATTTCGGACGTGGTCACGCACAAGACGTGGGAGAAGTATGTGGAGCTGACGATGTCGCCGGCGGCCAAGGAGCTGATTTTTAACCCGCAGGAGTCGGTTATTCTGGCGACGGGGCACTTGGGGGCCTGGGAGGCGGGGACGACGGCGATTACCTCGGTGCGGCCGCTCTTTGCGGTGGCGCGGTTGATGGATAACCCCTATGTGCAGCGCTTCTTGGAGCGGCACAACTTCCGTGGCGGGGTAACGATTATCCCCAAGCGCCACGGTTTCTCCGCCTCGGCAATGCACCGCTGGAAGGAGCAGAAGGCGGCGTTGGTGATTCTCTTTGACCAGTTTTGCTCGAATGGGGCCGAGGTGCCCTTCTTTGGGCACACACTCCCGGTCTACACCTCGCCCGCGCGGTTGCACCTGCGTACCGGCGCGCCGATTGTGGTTGGCGGCTTCCTGCGCAAGGGCCACCTGAAGTATGAGATGGTGGTGATTGGCGAGCCCATTTACCCCACGCCGGGGGCGACGCTGGAATCGGTGACGGCGGAGTTGATTAAGCGCTTGGAGGAGGTTATCCGCCGCGCGCCGGATCAGTATCTGTGGCTCCATCGGCGCTTCCGGGGCCTCCCGGTGCCGCAGGTGCCGGAGTGTTGAGCGATGTGGTATCAGCCGGCCGATAGTGCGCATATACGCCGCGAACGGGAGCGGGCCCGGCAGCTGCGCGCAAGCCCTTGGTGGAAGGCGCAGTTGGCCAAGGGCGAATGCCACTATTGCCACGGGCATTTTGCGCCGGCGCAGTTGACGATGGACCACCTCATCCCCGTGGCGCGTGGGGGGACGTCGACCAAGGGCAATGTGGTGCCCGCGTGCTTTGCGTGCAATCAGGCGAAGGCCGCGCAGACGCCCGCCGAGCAGATTTTGGACCAATTGGGGCTGGGTGAAGACGAGTTGTAGGCCGCGCGAGAGGATAAGGACGATGATTCGGCAGTTGTTGTTGGGGCTGGTGGCGTTGCTGTTGACGCTCTTTACATGGTTGGGCGGGGGCATTGTGGCCAAGTGGCTGAGCCCGTGGGCGCTCTGGTTCGCGCTGCTGTTGGCCGAGGTGATGCTCGTCTTTCCGGAGCAGGGGCGCACGGAGTCGCTCTTCGATGCGCGGCAGCGGGTGGTGCGCGGGCTCGTGCGCGATCCGCTCACCTGGCTCTCAGGGCTCTTGATGCTCTTTCTCTTCCTCCAATGGCTCAACGGCGGCACCTTCCTGGAGTGGCAGGTGCAGGAGCAGGCCTGGCGTGTGGTCTCCCCGGCCTTTGCCTGGTTGCAGGCGCCCGGGACGGCTGAGGCAATGGCGAGCCGCCCGGACAATCCTGCGACGGCGGCCTTCCTGCCGGTGGGCTCGGCCCCGTGGGCATGGTTGCCGGGCTGTTTGCGCTCGGACGAGGCCTTCGGCGTGCTCAATTGGTTTGTGCCGGTGCTGACGGCGCTCCTGGCGGTCAAGCACGGTCTGCGTAAGCGCTCGAAGCGGCGGCTGGGGCTCTTTGTCTGCGTGATGACCTCGGTGCTGGCCATCGCCGGCATCATCCAATTCATCCTGGGCGGCGAGTTCCTCTACTGGGGGCTCAAGAGCAATGCCTTCTTCTTCGCCACCTTCGGTTACCCGAACCACGCGGCCTGCTTCTTCCCGGCGGTGATGGCTTGGGCGTTGGGGATGCTCCTGTGGAGCGTGGAGCACCGCGAACATACGCGCGTGCGGCCGTGGGTCTATGGTGTGGCGGCGATCTTGTGCGCGGCCTCGGGCATCCTCTCCGGGTCGCGGGCCGGGATGCTCTTCACCTTGGCCCTGGTGGCCTTCACAGCCCTCTACATTCCGGTGCGTTACTTGGGCTCCTGGGCACCGAAGTGGCGCGTGGTGGTGCCGTTGCTGCTCCTGATTGTCGCCGGCGTGACGCTGGGTACGGCTGCTTTCCGCATCTATGCCATCACGCAGAACCGCGAGGCGAAGGCCGCTCTCGTTGCAGCCAAGACCCCTGAAGAGCGCGCCGCTGCTATGCAGCTGCGCACCTATGGCACGCTCCCGGCCCTGGACAATGTGCTGATGGAGATTGCCGACACCCCATGGCAGAGCTACCTGGAGCATCCGCTGCTGATGCGCTCGGGCTACCAGGGCATTTTGGCGCTGCGCCAAGCGGCGGATCACCCGTGGTACGGCACCGGCGCGTGGAGTTTCCGTTGGCTGAATGCCAACTACATCCGTCCGGACGTCCCCGAAGAGCAGGCGTGGTTTCAGGCGCGCTTGGGCGTGGGGCAGGCCAACGTCCACAACGATACGCTTCAATTCCTGGCCGAGCACGGTTGGGTGGGCTTCGGGCTGATGCTCGGCTGCGTAGCCACCCTTTGTCTGCCCTTCCTCTGGCAGCTCTTGCGCAGCCCGCAGATCTTTGTGAATGACGACTTGGCCGACCGCACTTGGCCCAACCGTATCAACGCCTTCTACGTCTACGCCTTCGTCGGCACCGCCCTGATTGCCGTCCATAGCTTTATCGACCTGGTCTTCCGCAGCCCGGCCTGTATGATGCTCTATGGTCTCTTCTTTGTCTGCGCCGAGGGCTTTCTTCTGGGCACGCCCAAGGTCAAGCCCGCCGCTCCTGCCCCGGTTGGAACTGCGCAATGAACAGCCTCCGCCGCCTCTGCCGTCTAGCCCTCCTGACCCTCTGCCTCCTGCCGCTGGGCCAAGCGGCGCGCGCCGAGGAAATTGACGAGCGGCTGATGGAGGGCCTCTACCCGGTGATGGAGTTGATTGAGGAGGTCTTTCCGCCGCAGCAAGTGGCGAAGACCGTCTTCGGTTGGGCCGCGGACTACCGTCAAGCCGGTGAAGAGGTCTATGCCTACGCCTGTGAGAGCACGGCCGCTGAGTTCTTGAACGTGAACAGATCGCCCTCCTGCCAAACGCTGGAAGCCTTGTTACGCGATCATCCGCAGTGCGACACCTTGCGCAACAACGCCGCCTGGACGCGCTTGCTTGCCACTGGCGATGCTCCAGGTGCCCTCGAGCTCTTGCGCGGCGTGCGCCTGAATGAGGCTTCCATCCGCGATACGCGCGCTTGCATCTACCTCGCCCTCGACCGCCCGGCCGACGCGCTTCAGGACATCCTCGCCGCCCTCGAGATGGTAGGCGAAGAGAAGAACGATCCCTCAAACCTCGTTCTCTTCGACCACGCCGGCGACATCTTCTACCGCAATGGCCTCTACCCGGCCGCGCGCAAGGCCTGGCTCCGCGCCTTGTGCCTGGCTGCGCGCTTCCGTCAAACGGCCCCCACGGTCGATGACTTCTTCCTGCTTTATGATTACGACGACGCGCGCGTCCGCCTCAAGCTCCGCGCCCTGCGCCGTCTCCACCCCACACCTTCGGAGTAAGACGCTATGGAAACGCCTCCCCGCTCCTCAATCGCGCCCCTTGTCATCATCGCCCTGGCCGTGCTACTCATCGTGGCGATGATCTGCGGCACGGTCATTTGGATTATGCAGCGCACGATGAGCCTCAACGAGAAGTTCCTCGATGCCCGCTTGGCTGAGGCCACGCGCCCGGCGCCGGTGACTCAGCCCGTGCAGGTGGTGGTCCCCGCGCAGCCTGCGCCCGCCCCGGCCGAGAGCAAGCCCGCGCCCAAACCTCAGCCCAAGCCGGCCCCCAAGGCCAAGCCTACTCCGGCGCCGGCGGTCAAGCCCGCGCCCGAGGTGAAGCCCGATCCGGCCCCCAAGGCGGCTCCCAAGCCCGCCCTTCCGCCCAAGACCAAGCGCGAAGCCCCGAAGGAACTCCCCTCCGCTAAGACGCGCCTGGGCCCGGATGGTGCGCCCCTCAACCGCATCTCCCTGCCGGTGGGCAATGACGAATTGGAGTGGCAGCTCTGATGATGGCCCATCTCCGTGAAGCCTGGGGGCGCATTTGCCGCAACCCGCTTGCCGAGGCGCTCCTCTCCGCCCTCTTCCTCCTCGCTTCGCTCACCGGCATTCTCCTGGGTCCGGCCGCGCTCTGCTACCTGTGGCACCACAACCCGCAGAACGCCATCCCCACGCCCGCCTCGGCCCTTCTCCTCTCCCAGCGCTTGCAGGGGAGCGCGCGAATGCAGACGGCCTTTTGGCTCGGCCTGGCCATTTGGGTGATGGCCCTCTTGCCGCTCTTCGCCTCCACCCTCTTCGGCCTCCCCCTCTGGTTCTTTGCCATCCAGCCCCTGTGGTTGGCCATTGCGATTGCCGACCGCTTCGACCTGCCCCTTGCCCTCACCCTGCGCGCCACGGTCGCCTTCATCCAGATTGCCCCGGCCAAGGCCTTCGCCTGTATGGGCCTGGGGCTCCTCGGCTTCCTGGGTATCTGCTGCTTTGGCATCGGCCTCTTCATCACCCTGCCGGTGGCCACCCGCGCCCTGATGACCACCCTCGACACCTGCGCCCTCTCCCTCGCGGCCGCCATCCAGCGCGCCACTCGCTAATCCCGCCGCTATGACCAAGCAATTCCTCTCGGCCGATGACTTCCAGCGCGACTGCGTCCGCCTAGCCAAGAAGGTCTTTGACGACTCCTCCTGGCAGCCCGAACTCCTCCTTGGCCTTTGGCGCGGCGGCGCTCAGCCCGGCGTGATTATGAGCGAAGTCTTTGCTTATCTGGGCCGACCCACTCCCCACGCTGTCGTCAAATGCGCCTCCTACACCGGCATCGGCCGCCGCGACGAAACCGTCGCCTTCGACGGCGCCGAGGAGCTCTTCCGCGCCCTTCGCCCCGGCCTGCGCGTTCTGGCCATCGACGATGTCTTCGACACTGGCAAGACCGCCGAGGCCGTCAAGGCCCGCCTCACGCACATAGACCTGCGCTTCGCCACCGTCTACTGGAAGCCCGCCGCCTCCCTCGTCCCCTTCGCGCCGGACTACACCCTCCGCGAAACGGCCGATTGGCTCGTCTTTCCCCACGAACTCGTCGGCCTCACCCCCGCCGAACTCTGCGCCAAAGACCCCCTCCTCGCCGACCTGCTGGCGTAAACAGCCGCAATCCCTGACGGCCATCACTCGCACCCTGCGCGCCAAGCGGGGGGCGCGTTAGGCGATAGCCGATAGGCGAGAATGCTGTCGCCGGAGGTGGAATGCCCGGCTGATGAACTGCCAGCCTCACCGTCTCGGCACGCACCCCGGACCGTTTTACATTTTTGTCCGCCCCGGGTTGACCTCGAGGTAGGCCCGGGTTGACCCTCGACCCGGGGCGGGTTCATCTCGGGCTCGGGGCGGGGGGAATTATTAAGTCCGGAACTTATCGGCAATAAGTCCGGGACTTATCGGCAATAAGTGGGGGACTTATCGCCGATAAGTGGTGGACTTATTAGTTGGGGTCGCCTTGGGGGCGTGTTGCGGTTAGGGCTAGGGTGGGTTTGCAAGCGGCGGGGGCGGAGTTTTGGTAGAATGGGCGCTATGAGTGAAGAGTTTGACTACGATTTGGCCCACACGCGCAACTTTTGCATCATTGCGCACATCGACCACGGCAAGACGACGCTCTCGGACCGTATCTTGGAGTTGACGAAGGCGATTGAGGCGCGGCAGTTGAAGGAGCAGACGCTCGACGCGATGGATTTGGAGCGCGAGCGCGGGATTACCATTAAGAGCCATCCGGTGACGATGCGCTACACGGCCGAGAATGGCGAGCACTACCGTTTCAATCTCATCGACACGCCTGGCCACGTGGACTTTGCCTACGAGGTGAGCCGCGCGATGGGCGCGTGCGAGGGGGCTATCCTGATTGTGGATGCCGCCCAGGGGGTGGAGGCGCAGACGGTGGCCAATGCCTATCTGGCCATTGACGCGAACTTGGAAATCATCCCGGTGTTGAACAAGGTGGATCTGCCGAGCGCGGATGTGCCGGGGGTGATTCATCAGATTGAGGATGTGCTGGGAATTCCGGTGGACCCGGTGCTGAAGGTTTCGGCGAAGACGGGCGAGGGGGTGCGCGAGGTGCTCGAGGAGGTGGTCCGCCGGGTGCCGCCGCCGAAGACTGAGCACGCGCAGGGGCCGCTGCGGGCATTGGTCTTTGATTCGGTCTTCGACGTCTATCGCGGGGTGATTACCTATGTGCGCGTGGTCGATGGGGCCATTCGCGCGGGCGATACGCTGCGCTTTATGAGCACGGGGCAGACAACGCCGGTGAAGGAGGTGGGGATCTTCTCGCCGAGTCAGAAGCCGGTGGAGGCGCTCGAGCCCGGGCAGGTGGGCTACATCGTTGGGGCCATCAAGGACCCGGCGGAGATTAAGATTGGCGACACGCTTACGAGCGAGCGCGACGGGGCCGAGGAGCCGCTACATGGCTTTAAGGAAATTCACCCGACCGTCTTCTGCGGCATCTACCCGGTGAGCACCGACGAATACAACAAGGTGCGGATGGGGCTGGAGAAGCTCCACCTCAACGACTCGGCCTTCACCTTCCACGCGGAGAGTTCGGCGGCGTTGGGCTTCGGCTTCCGCTGCGGCTTCCTGGGGCTGCTGCACATGGAGGTGGTGCAGGAGCGGCTGCGGCGCGAGTTTCAGCTCGACATTATCAACACCCATCCGGCCGTTATCTATAAGGTCACGCTCAAGGATGGCACCGTCTCGGAGATTGACAACCCGGTGCTCTTGCCCGACCCCACGCGCATTGAGGTGATTGAAGAGCCGATGATCAAGGCGCGCATCATCACGATGAGCGCGTGTATGGGCGACATTATGCGCCTGGTGATGGACCGGCGCGGGACGGTGGATTGCACCGAGACGCTCGATGCCCAGCGCGTCATCCTCACCTGCGTCCTGCCCCTCAACGAGATTTTGATTGACTTCCACGACACGCTCAAATCCGTCTCGCGCGGCTATGCCTCGATGGACTACGAGCCGCACGGCTACCAGCCCAGCGACATCGTGCGGATGGACATCTTGCTCAACAGCGAGCCGGTCGATGCCTTCAGCTGTATGGTCCACCGGACGCGGGCTGTGGCGCGCGGCAAGCAGATGTGCAAGGCCTTGAGCGAGACGATCCCGCCGCATATGTTCAAGATCCCTGTGCAGGCGTGCATTGGGCGGACGATTATCGCCCGCGAGGACATTCGCCCCTTCCGCAAGGACGTGACGGCCAAGCTCTATGGCGGCGACGTCACGCGCAAGCAGAAACTGCTCAAGAAGCAGGCCGAGGGCAAGAAGCGGATGAAGGAGTTCGGGTCGGTGAACGTGCCGCAGTCGGCCTTCATCGCCGTGCTCAAAGGAACTGCGGAGGATAAGTGATGGAGCCGACCCTCTTTTCCGGCGAGGCGTTGCACCTCGACTTCTGGACCTACTTTATGACGCCCTACTTCTGGAGCGGCTTTATGGGCTGGTGCGTGGCCCAGGTCATCAAGATGACCCGAGGGGCCATTCGGACCAAGAGTCTGGACTTTACCTATCTCATGAGCACCGGCGGAATGCCCAGTGCCCACTCCTCGTTGGTCGTCGGCGTCTTCGTCTCCCTGGGTTTGGGTCTGGGCTGGACGCACCCGATTACGGTGGTCTCGAGCGTGGTGGCCACCATTACGATGTTCGACGCGGCCACCGTCCGCCGCGCGGCCGGGCTCCAGGCGCGGCTGCTCAACAAGATTACGCGCCAACTCTTCGTTGAGCGCACCTTCTCCGCCAAGCCGCTCAAGGAGATGCTCGGCCACA
>CAMGJH010000042.1 GCA_946056345.1 uncultured Lentisphaeraceae bacterium
TCGGCACCGAAAACGTCAACGACCTCATCGAAGACCTCGCCGCCGCCTTCTCGGCATAAGGCGGAGTCGACAGTGAACAGTCGACAGTCGACAGTGCGCTAACGCGACAGATAGGCTGGCAGGAGAATAGGTGGTTGCCTTTTCTTCCTCAGTTTATCCGTCGCGGCTTGCCGCGCCCTGTCGACTGTCGACTGTCGACTTCTTTACAATCGCCGCAAGGGCTTTCTGCGAGTCTTTCTTTGTGTTCTTTGTGTTCTTTGTGGTTGATAAACCTGCGTAGCTTAGCGCGCTTTGTGGTTTCCCTGCGCTGTGCTTAGAGCCGCAAGGTCGCGAAGAGGTCGGAGGCGATGAGGGATTCTTGGCCGTGGGCGAAGGCGGCGGCATCGCCGGCGAGGGCGTGGTGGTAGACGCCGAGGCAGGCGGCATCTTCGGTGCCTAGGCCGCGGGCGAGGAGGCCGGCGATGAGGCCGGTGAGGAGGTCGCCGGTGCCGGCGGTGGCCATTCCGGGGTTGCCGCCCATGCACATCCGCACGCGGCCGCCGGGCTCGGCCACGAGGGTGTTGTGGCCTTTGAGGACGGTGATGGCGTGGTAGTTGGCGGCGATGGCGCGCGCGGCGGCGGGGCGATCGCTCTGGACATCGGCGGGGGTGCAGCCGAGGAGGCGGGCGGCCTCGCCGGGGTGGGGGGTGAGGATGAGGCGGAGGGTGGAGCCGTCGGGAGCCCAACCGCTCTGGCGGAGCGCGGCCAGGGCGGTGAGGGCGTCGGCATCGACGACGGTGCGGGGGGCAGAGGGGTCGCTGACCAGGGCCTTGAGGAGGTCGAAGGCGAGCGCGTCGAAGCGGCCCATCCCCGGGCCGATGGCGATGGCATCGTAGTCCGAGAGATTGGTGGCGGGGGTGAGGGGGTCGGCGAAGATGGCTTCGGGGACCCAGTGCGCGGCGGCCGGGCGCGAGCAGGGGTTGACGGCGAGGGTGACGAGGCCGCAACCGGCGCGGTAGGCTGCCAGGGCCGAGAGGATGGGGGCGTGCGGGTAGCGTTCACAGCCGCCGACGATGCAGGCGTGGCCGTAGGCGCGCTTGTGCGAATCGAGCCGGCGTTCGGGGCGGAGGATGTTGCGGATTTCGGGGGCGGCGAGGAGCTCGACGCCATCGCTGGCGGCCTGGCAATGGACATCGAGGAGGTCGCTGGGGATGCCGATGTCGGCGACGGTGAGGTCGCCAATATAGGGCCGCGCGGCGGGGTTGGAGAAGCCGAGCTTGGGGCGCGAGAAGGTGATGGTGGCGTCGGCGCGCACGGCTTCGCCGGGGGCGGTGCCGGCGTCGGCATCGAGGCCGCTGGGAACGTCGACCGAGAGGACCGGGCAGGCGGCGCTGGTGCCGTTAATCCAGTGGATGGCGGCGGCGACGGCGCCGAGGGGGACGCCGCGCGCGCCGATGCCCAAGAGTGCGTCGATGAGGAGGGCGCGGCGGGGGGCGACAGCGGGGTCGAGCCAGGGCGATGCCTGCCAGGTTTCGGCCGAGGGGAGGATGTGGGTGCGTACGCCGGCGGACTGCAGGTCGTGCCACGCGCGCTCGGCATCGCCCTTCAGCCGGGCGGGCACGCAGGTGAGGCAGACTTCCACCTGGTAGCCATCCTCGGCCAGGCAGCGGGCGGCCACGAAACCATCGCCGCCATTATTCCCCGGGCCAGCGAGGACGACGATGGTGCGTAGGTTGGCCAGGGCGACAATGCGCTGGGCGCGGCGGGCGACGGCGGCTCCGGCGCGGCACATGGCGGTGTAGGAGGGGAGGTTGCGCTGGGCGAAGGCGATGGCCTCGGCCTCGCGGATGCCGGAGACGGAAATCCATTTCATCGGTGCTGTTCCTTGCGTTCGCGGAGGGCGGCCAGGCGCTTGGCGATGGTCTCTTCGTAGCCGGCGGCCTTCGGGCGGTAGTAGGTTTTGGGGATGGTGAGGTAATCCTGCGCCACGGCGGTGCCCTCGTAATCGTGCGGGTACTTGTAGGCGGGCGCGGCGGCCTTGCCCTCGGCCTGAACGTGGACATTCTTGAGGTGCTCGGGCACCGGCTGGACGCGCCCGGAGCGTACATCGGCGAGGGCTTCATCCACTGCCAGGTAGGCGGCGTTGGACTTGGGCGCACTGGCGAGGTAGGTGGTCGCCTGCGCCAGGTTTATCCGCGCCTCGGGCATCCCGACGAACTCCACCGCCTGCATCGCCGCCACCGCCACAGTGAGCCCGCGCGGGTCGGCATTGCCAATGTCCTCGCTCGCGGAGATGACCAGCCGGCGGGCGATGAAGCGCGGGTCCTCGCCGCCCTCGAGCATCTTCGCGAGCCAGTAGATGGCCGCGTCGGGGTCCGAGCCGCGAATAGACTTGATGAAGGCGGAGATGGTGTCGTAGTGCTGGTCCTCGTCCTTGTCGTAGGCGATGATCCGGCGCTGGACGCACTCGGCCATCACCTCGGCGGTAATCCGGCGCGCGCCGCCTGTTTCGGGGGTCGAGCGCACGGCGATCTCCAGGGCGGTCAGGGCGCGGCGGCCATCGCCTTCGCAGACCTGCGCCAGAAAGTCGGCCGCCTCGGGCTCGAGGACCGCGCCGCTCTCGCCCAGGCCGCGTTCCTTGTCGGCCATCGCCCGTGCCAGGAGCGTCTTGATGGCCTCGGGGCCGAGGGCGTGGAGCTCGAAGACGAGCGAGCGCGAGACGAGCGGGGTGTTGATGAAGATGCCCGGGTGGTGGGTGGTGGCGCCAATGAGCGTGACGGTGCCATCTTCCACGTAGGGCAGCAGCACATCCTGCTGGGACTTGTTGAAGCGGTGGATTTCGTCGACAAAGAGGACCGTGCCGATGGTGCTGCGCAGGGTGCGGGCCTTTTCGCAGAGGGCGCGCAGCTGGGCCACATTGCTCATCACCCCGCTCGTGCGCTCGAAGCGGCGGTGGGTGGTCTTGGCGATGACCTCGGCCAGGGTGGTCTTGCCCGTGCCCGGCGGCCCGTAGAAGATGAGGTTGGTAAAGCGGTCGCTCTCAATCACGCGCCGCAACAGCCGCCCGGGCGCGAGCAGGTGCTCTTGCCCGACGATTTCTTCCAGATTCTGCGGCCGCATCCGGGCCGCCAACGGCCCCAACCGCGCCGCCGAAACCGGCTCGGCCTCCGCCTCTTCGCGCTCAAACAAGTCATCCATATCGCGCAGTATAGCACAGCGCGGCCATTGGCGTGGCTGGGGGCTTAACGCCCGCTGCTCGCTAAGCGGCGCAAGCGCCGCGCATTTTGGGGCGGAGTGTGATAGACTAGGGGTGTGAAAGCGCAGCAAAAGCCGGCACGTCGGTGGCCTCTCCTCGCCTGGGCGGGGGTGGCCGGGGGACTCCATCTTCTGGCGCTGGCGCTGGCTTTCTGGCCGGTCTTGGGGGCCGACACAGTCTTTGTGGCGCCCGATGCGCCGATCTTGCCGCCAACTGGCCTGTGGGCCGCGTGGCGGACTTTTTTTGCCCTGCCGACCCTTCCCGCGCTCCTCGACGCGCTCTTTCCCTATGCCTTTACCTATGAGGGAAGCTTTTGGGTGGATAGCGTGGTGATGGCCGTGGCGGGCGGTTGGCTGCTGCGCGCGCGGGGCCATAGCGTGGCGGCTGCGTGCGTGGGCGGACTCTGCGCGGCGTGGTGCGGCTACTTTGCCACGCTCTTCTGCGCCGGCCACCGGGGGGTGGTCGATGCCCTGGCCGTCACGGCGTTGGGCTTTGGCGCGCTCGAACGGCTGGTGGCCACGGGGCGACTGCGCTGGGGGGCGGCGCTGGGGGTCATCCTGGCCTTTGGACTGGGTTCTCAGGCCGACATTTGGCTGCTCACCGTCTGCGCGCTGAGCGCCTATGGCCTTTGGCGGCTGGGTTGGCGGGTGAAGCGCTGGCCGTGGTTGGCGTTGCTGGCGGCAGGGGTCGCCTTTGGGCTCATCGGTTTTCCGGCCCTGCGCCACACCTTTGGGGCGGCCCGGGAGACGCGCGCGTACCAGCTCGAAATCGCATCCGGCCCGGGTTCGGGGTCAACCCGGGCCGGGTCCGAGGTCAACCCGGGGCGGGTCGAAAAACAGTGGGCCTTCATCACCGGCTGGTCCTTGCCGCCGGAAGATCTGCTCGAGTGGCTCTGGCCGGGCATCCTCGGGCGGACCTCTTACGCCTTTGACCCCAAGCCCTACACCGGGCGCCTGGGCGACCCCGAGCACGGGGTGCGGCTGCGCCAACACTCGGTCTTTGTGGGGTGGGTGCTCCTGGCGCTCGTGCTCGCGGCCTGGACGATGCGCGCGCAGGAGCCGGCGCGGCAGGCACGGCGCTTCTGGTCGGCCCTCGCCGCTGTCACGCTGCTTCTCGCCCTGGGCCGCTACACGCCGCTCTACCGCGCGGTCTTCCTGGTGCCCGGCTTCAACCAAATCCGCGCGCCCGTCAAGTGGCTGCACCTGACTGGTTTCGCCCTGGCGATGGTTGCCGGCGTGGGGGCCGAAGGGGTCATTCGCCGCTGGGGCCGGTGGGCGGCGGTGGCGTTGATGGCCGCGACCTGCCTCTGCGGAGCCTGGGTGGTGCGCGGCTACGTCTTCCCGCGCAGCCTGGCGCACAACGCGCTCACGCGCGCCATTCCCCCCGGCCGAACCCTCTGCAATCCCCTCGGCTGGTCGGCGCTTGATGAGATTTGTCGCTGGCAGAGCATCCCCTTGGAGCCCGATTTGACGAAGGCCGACTACGTGGTCGCGCCCCTCCCGCAGCCCTCGCTGCCGCCGCCGGTGGCCGTGATGCAGGTCCAGGGCGTGAAGCTGGGGTTATTTAGACTGAGAAGCGGACAGCGGACAGCCGACAGCGGACAGCGCTGGCGCTCGATGTGTTCGGCCCGTCTGAGCCGTGAAAACAAAACTCAGTGCTCAGAGGTATATCCGTCGCGGCACGCGGCTGTCGGCTGTCGGCTGTCGGCTGTCCTTGCAAGGAGCTAACCAATGAACAACACGCTTCGTGATCTACTGGAGGCGGCGGTGGCGGCGGAGGCGCCCGAGCACACCTTGATGCGCTTCTACGCGCAGGGCGCCTGGCAGGCGCTCTCCTATCCCGCCGCGCTTGAGCGTGTGCGCACGTTGGGCGAGTGGTTCGGCGCGCAGGGGGTGGTGCCGCGGCAGACGCGCGTGGCGTTGATGCTCCCCAACGGCCCGGCGTGGGTGCTCACCCACCTGGCCATCTGCGGCCTCGGGGCGATCGTGGTGCATATCGACCCTCATCTCACCGCCCCCGAGCTCCACTTCATCCTCGAAGATGCCGGGGCCGCAATCCTCGTCACCGACCGCGCCCACCTGCCGCTCGTGCGCGAAGTTTCGCCGACCCTCCCGGATCTGCGCCAGCTCCTGCTCGTGGATGGCCCGGCCCCGGAGCCCGGCCTCCCTGCCGCCGCGCTGGGCGAGGTCCTCAAAGCCCAACGCGAGGATGCGCCCCTGCGTTTTTGGAATGACCCCGCCTACCGCCCCGCGCCCGACGACCTCTGCGCGCTGCTCTACACCAGCGGCACCACCGGCCGCCCCAAGGGCGCGATGCTCACCCATCGCAACTTCATTGCCAACGCGCGCGGCACCTTGGGCCCCCTCCAAGGCTTCGTGACGCCGCAGGATGACTGCCTGGTGGTCCTCCCCCTCTTCCACGCCTTCGCCTTCACCACCAACCTGGTCCTGGCCCTGGAGACCCACGCCTCGCTTTCCTTCATCCGCTCGCTGCGCACGGTGGCCGACGACTTGCGCGAGCTGCACAGCACGCTCTTGATGACCGTTCCGCTGATGGCCGAGAAGCTTCACGACCGGCTGATGAAGAGCCTGCGCGCCACGCTCCTCGGGCGCGTGCTCTACGTCGTGGCACCGAAGGTCGTGGGCCGGCGCGTGCAAGCGGCGCTCGGCGGCAACCTCCGGCTCCTCTTTGTGGGCGGGGCGAAGGCCGACCCCAAGGTGCTCGGCAGCTTCAACCGCCTGGGCCTGTGCGCGTGTGAAGGGTATGGGCTCACGGAGTGTGCGCCGGTGGTGGCGGCCAATCCGCCCAACCGCATTCGCCTGGGCACCATCGGGCCGGCCATCTGCGGGATTGAGGTGCGCTTGGCCAACCCCGACGCCTCGGGCGTGGGCGAGCTACAGGTCCGCGGCCCCATCAACTTCCGCGGCTACTGGAATAACCCCGAGGCCACCGAGGAGACCTTCGCGGGCGATTGGCTGCGCACCGGCGACCTCGCCTCCCTCGATGCCGAGGGCTACCTCACCATTCGTGGCCGCGCCAAGGCCCTCATCGTCAACCGCGAGGGCAAGAATATCTATCCCGAAGAGGTCGAGCAAGCCCTCGCCCGCGATCCGCTCATCGCCCAGGTCCTCGTTCTGGCCTATCACACGCGCGGCGAAAATGGGGAAAAGGTTGGCGCCATCGTGGCCCCCAACCTTGACCTCCTCGCCAAACTTCATCCCGGCATCGGCCCCGAGCAGACCGAGCAGCTCGTGCGCGAAGCGGTCAAACGCCAGTGCGCCGCCCTCGCCGCCTACAAGCACCCGCGCAAGATTGTCGTCTCCTCCGAGCCGCTCAAGCTCACCTCCACCCAAAAGATCCGCCGCGGACTGTACGCCGGCTCGCTCGATGAATAGTCGACTGTCGACTGACGACAGTCGACTCAGCGCGCTAGCGTCAGCTGGCGCGGGAACAGCAGCTAATCAGCTGAGCCAGTGCGTGGCGCGTTTCGGGGACGAGGGTGGCGCGGAGCCAGGGGGTGCCCTGGAAGAACTCGGCCAGGTAGGGGCGCGGCCGCTCGCCGAGCTTGATGCCCATAATGGCGCTATCGACGTGGGCCGGCCAGATGGCGCATCCGCAGTCGAGCGGCTCGAAGCCATCGCGCGGCCAGAGGTGCTTGCTGCGCTGGCCGTTGTCGCCGCCCTCGCGCTCGGTCAGGCCCTTGAGCTGCAGGTGGGCCCAGGGGGCCAGGCGGTCGCTGGGATGGCGGTCGGCGGGGGTGAGGTAGCGCAAGGGGGCGAGGTCGAAGGTTTTTAGGTGGAAGCGTTCGGCGTAACTACGGGCGGGGAAGAGGGTGCCGTTGAGGGCCGCGAGGAGGTCGCGGCAGGGGGCAGACTCGGGCGCGGCGAGGTAGATTTGGCCGTAGGTGCCATCAAGTATAAAGAGCACGGCGTGGCGCGGGATGTAGGTGATGGCCGAGGGGTGGTCGAGCTCGTAGGTGTTGGCACGGTGTTGGCGGGGCGCCCCGTGGAAGAAGGCGCAGAGCCAGAAGTTGCGGTCGAGCTGGACGATGTGCGGCGTGAGGTGGCGTCCGCCCAAAATGTCGCGGACGTGCTCGGCCAAGGCCGCGCTCACCTCCGGATCCTCGGGCGTTTGGAAGGCTACGGCCTCCGGCCACTCAACACATAAATACCGGCGTGGACACCGGAAAGGCGAGCCGGCGCACCCGGCGCCAGCCCTCTGGGTTGTCATTGTCATAGGACATCTCCGTGTTTTATTGTTTCACGATGGCGCGTAGTATAGCACAGGCCGTGAGGGGCTGCTACGCAGCGGGAGGTGGGCCCTTCGGGCCGAGCGGGGGCGGCCGGGGAGGCGGCCCGGCAGAACGCGCCCCGCAAAACGCTTAGTTTCGGCCCTTCGGGCCTCACTCGACGGCGCAGCCGCCACCTCACGCGGGCCGCCAGGCGCACCTCACGCGAGCGCAGCGAGCATCTCAGAGCCCATAGTCCAAGGGGTTCCTTCGCTTACTCCGATTTTGGGGCCGGGGCGCTTTACATTTTTATCCGCCCCGGGTTCGCCTCGAGGTAGGCCCGG
>CAMGJH010000043.1 GCA_946056345.1 uncultured Lentisphaeraceae bacterium
GGTCGGTGACTACATCGCCGAGAACGCCTCCCTCTCCATCGTCCTGCTCGATGGCTTCCCGCGCAACGTGGCCCAGGCCGACATCCTCGCCGAACTCCTGGCCAAGAATGGCGTCACCCTCCGCTGCGCGCTCTTGCTCGATGTGCCCGACGAGGTCGTCGTCCGCCGCATCTCCGGCCGCCGCGTCTGCCCGGCTTGCGGTGCGGGCTTCAATGTCGACACCCTGCCGCCCAAGCAAGAGGGCATCTGCGACGCCTGCGGCGCGGCCCTCATCATCCGCAAGGACGACACCCCCGAGACCGTTCGTCACCGCTTGGCCGTCTATGCCGAGCAGACCTTCCCCCTCATCGCCTACTACCGCGAGCGCAACCTCCTGCGCACCGTCGATGGCTCGGGCGACGACCTCGATGCTAAGGTCAAGGTGGCCTTCGAGACGATCCAATGATTAACGTTCTTTCGCCGGCGGAATTGGACCAGATGCGCGTGGTTGGCCGAATGATGGCCAACCTCCTCAATGCGTGCTGTCAGCAGGTCCGCCCCGGCATCACAACCGGCGAGATTGACGCCTTTGCGCGTGCCTATCTCCCGACCCTCGGGGATGGGTCGGCCAAGTCCGGTTGCCTGGGATACCTTGGCTATCCCGGGGCACTTTGCATTTCCGTTAACGAAGAGGTGATCCACGGAATCCCTGGCGCACGCGTCCTCCAGCGCGGGGATATAGTCAGCCTCGACGTTTGCGGCTCGTATCACGGCTACTTCGGCGACAACACCAGAACAGTTGTCGTCGGCGGGCCTGAAACACTCACTGCCGACATCCGTCGGTTATTGCGCGTCACCCGACAGTCCCTAGAAACGGCCGTACAGGCTATACGGCCCGGAGTCCACCTGTCGGATATTTCACACCTTGTGGAGAAGACGGTTGCAGAGGGCGGATGCTCGGTAGTCAGAGAATACACTGGTCACGGCGTGGGGCGTCACCTCCACGAAGACCCGCCGGTTCCCAACTACGGGAAGCCCGGCAAGGGCCCGATTCTGCACGAAGGCATGACCCTCGCTATCGAACCGATGGTCAACCTTGGCAAACCGGCCGTCCGCGTGCTCTCTGATGGATGGACAGTGGTATCGCGGGACGGCTTGCCGACCGCGCACTTTGAGTACACCGTGGCGGTGCTCAAGGAAGGGGCAGAGATCCTCACACCTTGGTTTGAAGTCGATCCTTGGACCGATGAATGGCTAAAAAAGTGAAGATTTCTGCTTTTTGTTGTGGACAGAGCGCATACAAATGCGCTATACTGCCCGCTCATTTGAAAAGGAACAGGCCATGAAAGTTCGTAGTTCTGTCAAACGCATTTGTGAGCAGTGCCGCATCATCCGGCGCAAGGGTGTCGTGCGGGTCATCTGCACTAATCCCCGCCACAAGCAGCGTCAAGGTTAATCGGAGAAAAAGACATGCCGAGATTGATGGGTGTGGATGTCCCGGGAAGCAAGCGCATCGAATATGCGCTGCGGTACATCCACGGTATCGGCCCCAAACGGGCCATGGACATTGTTGAAGCGTGCAAGATTGAAATCGGGAAGAAGGCGGACGCCCTCACCCCCGACGAAATCCGCCAGATCGTTACCTACATCCAGGAAAACTATCGCGTCGAAGGCGACCTCCGCCGCGAAGTCTCCGGTAACATCCGCCGCTTGATGAGCATTGGCACCTATCGCGGCCAGCGCCACAAGCGCGGTCTCCCCTGCCGCGGTCAGCGCACCAAGACCAACGCCCGCACCCGCAAGGGCGCCAAGAAGACGGTCTCCACCGTCCGCGAAAAGTAATTCCCTCTAGAGAGTCTACATGAGCGAAGAAATCAAAGAACAAGCTCCCGCCGAGGAGCAGAAGCCTGCGATGAGCGAGGCTCAGGCGATTCTCGCCGGCGACACGGCCGCGCTCGCTGCGGCTGACGAAGCCGCCAAGAAGAAGTCTAAGGTCAAAGTGATGCCCGCCGGCATCGCCTTCATCCGCGCCACCTACAACAACACGCTCGTCTCCATCGCTGACGCGCGTGGCGGGGTGATCTCTTGGAGCTCGGCCGGTAAGGCTGGCTACAAGGGCTCGCGCAAGTCCACCGCCTTCGCCGCCTCTCAGGTGGCCCTCGATGCCGCCCGCACGGCCTTCGCCCGCGGGATGCACGAAGTGGAAGTGCGTGTTCAGGGCGCCGGCGCCGGCCGCGAATCTGCTGTTCGCGCCATCCAGACCGCTGGCATCCACGTCACCTGCATCAAGGATTGCACGCCTGTTGCCCACAACGGCTGCCGTCCCCGTAAGCGCCGGAGGGTTTAAGCCATGGCACGTTACACCGGACCTCGTTCCAAGATCGCTCGCCGTTTCGGCGAACCTATTTACGGGCCTGACAAAGTGCTCGATCGCCGCAACTTCGCGCCCGGCCAGCACGGCCAGAACCGCCGCCGCAAACTCTCTGAGTACGGCGTCCAGCTCCGCGAGAAGCAGAAGGCCAAGTACATCTACGGGATGCTCGAGCGCCAGTTCCGCATCTTCTTCGAGCGCGCCAAGGCCAAGCAAGGCAAGACGGGTGACATCCTCCTGCAGCTCTGCGAAACCCGCCTGGACAACATCGTCTTCCGCCTGGGCCTGGCCCCGACCCGCGCCGCTGCCCGCCAGCTCGTCTCTCACCGCCACATCACGGTCAATGGCAAGGTTTGCAACATTCCTTCCTACATCGTCAAGCCTGGCGAAGCGATTGGCGTGCGCGAGAAAGACCGCACTATGAGCGTTATCGTCGACTCCCTCAAGAGCCCGCGTACGGCCGCTTCCTCGTGGCTGCAGTGGGATGAAGGGAATATGACCGGCTCGCTCCTCAGCGTTCCGACGCGTGAAGAGATTCCGGAAAACATCGACGTTCAGCTCATCGTCGAACTTTACTCTCGCTAATCCCCGTAGCCATCGGGCCGCGTAGATACCCTGCGCGGCCCTCGTCAGAAAGGACGGAACATCATGCCGATTCGTTTGAGTCGTTTTGAAATGCCCAACCGTATCGTCCGAGACGACGCCACGGCCACCGAGACCTACACCCGCTACACGGCCTCCCCCTTCGAAATCGGGTACGGCCGCACCATCGGGAACTCGCTGCGCCGCGTGCTCCTGTCCTCCATCGAGGGATTTGCGATCAAGGCCATCAAGCTTGAAGGTGCCGCCCACGAGTTCTGCTCGCTCCCCGGTGTCTCCGAAGACGTCACCGACATCGTGCTCAACCTGAAGAAGGTCCTCCTCAAGAGCTTCACCCGCGATACCCGCTGGATCAAACTCTCCAAGAAGGGCCCAGGTGTCGTCACCGCCGGCGACTTCGCCGTCGATAACTCCATCGAAGTCCTCAACCCCGAGCAGGTCATCGCCACGCTCGACGTGGACGGCTCGATTGAGCTCGAAGCCCTTGTCGGCGTCGGCCGCGGCTTCTGCCTGGCCGAAGGCAACAAGAACCCCAACTTCGCCATCGGTGTCATTCCGATCGACTCCGCCTTCTCCCCCGTCACCCGCGTGAACTACGACGTGGTCAACACCCGCGTCGGCCAGCGCACCGACTACGAGAAGCTCATCTTGGATGTCTGGACTGACGGCCGCGTCTCCCCCGACGAAGCCCTCAAGACCAGTGCCGCGCTCCTGCGCCACCACCTGGACGCCTTCGTTGAGACCACTGAGAACATTCTCGAGTTCGAGACTGCCTCCAACAAGGATTCCAACGAAGTTGAGGACCTCCGCCGCAAGCTCAATATGAGCGTCAACGAGATTGAACTCTCGGTCCGCTCGGCCAACTGCCTCAACAGCGCTGACATCAAGACCGTTGGCGAACTGGTGCAGAAGACCGAAGCCGATATGCTCAAGTACCGCAACTTCGGCAAGAAGTCCCTCACGGAAATCAAGCAGAAACTCGAAGAGATGGGCCTTGGCCTCGGCTTCAAGTTCGACCTGAACCTCCTTGACAAGAACAACGACTGATTCGCCCTTAGAAGGAACCATTCACCATGCGTCACAAACGCCTTAACAAGAAGTTCGGCCGCAGCCCCGAGCACCGCGAGCAACTCATGCGGATGCTCTGCGCCGCGCTGATTCTCAAAGACAAGATCACCACCACCCTCCCCAAGGCCAAGCAGGCCCGCAAGGATGCCGAGAAGCTCGTCACCCTCGCGCGCAAGGGCACCCTCGCTGCCCGCCGCCTCGCCGCCGCCCGTCTCCGCAGCCCCGAGGCCGTCAAGCGCCTCTTCGATGTGGTTGTCAAGGGCCAGGAAGGCCGCCAGGGTGGCTACACCCGCATCACCAAGCTCGGCCAGCGCCGCGGTGATGCCACCGAACTCTGCATCCTCGAGTGGACCACCGTCGCTCCCGCCGCCCCCGCGCCGGAAGCCGCTCCCGCCGAGACTGCCGAAGCCGCCCAGTAAGTCGCTTCATTCGGCCCAAAAAGGCACCCCTCTCCGGGGTGCCTTTTTTGTTACGTTCTGGCTCGCCGCTTAAGCTCTAATCAACCGCCCTGGCGGAGCAGGCCTATGCAAAACGCTTACTAGCCAAACACGCCCTCGCTCCCGCCAGTTATTATCACTTCCACCCTGCTCCGAAGATGGATCAGGGTGGAAGCAAGGTCTTTTTCGGCCGTGACAATTATGCCTGCGGTTGCGCCAGCCGGTGCGTGCTTGCTGCAAAGCCAGCGAACATTGCGAAGAAGGGAAGCATAATGAAGCGGTAGCGCGTGGCAACCACTGGACCAATCACGAGCGCGCAGACTAAGATGCCGCCAAAGGCGAACGACCAGGCAACGACTGTGGGCGTCAACCAGCACGCAGCTGGGCGGAGACTAACTATCGCTGCGTACAAACCTCGTCCGGCCCCAATCAGGATGCAACTACCTAAAAGGCCGAGGAGGCCAAAGGCGATGGCTTGGAGTGTATAGGCCAGAGCACGGTCGGACTGCGTGGCGGGGGCTCGGAAAGAGCCGTGTCCGGTCTTTTCTTCTAAGGCCGTGCACGCGCCCTCCAGCCCGAAGTAGCGCAAGAAGGCTAGAGTCCCGGTTCCGAAGTAGAGACGTGGGTGGCTTTTAAGGGTAAAGAGCAGGTATTCCTTCCAATAGCGTTTAAGTTCCTCCCGGGCGAACTTTCCCTTGGCTTTGGATTGGGCCATCAGGTCCAATGACTGTATGCTTTCTTCAAAGGTCGCTCGCTCGGCCAAGGCTGCCTGGCGTTTCGCCGCCGACCAGGAATTAATCATCCATCCAGCATTGCACGAATAAAGGTTGGTGCCGGAAATGGTGGTCAGCCCGGCAGTCCCGAAGGTACGCTTGTTTCTGAGAATCCACGGTGAGAGTGCCAGGAGAATTAAGCTAACGAGGCTTGCCGTCAGGACTAGGCGCTTCAGCCAACGGTGTGGCGAGACGATGAGCGAGGCGAGGGCGAAGGCCATTGCCAGCGGAAGGCAGATGGGCTTGGAGTAGATAGCCGCCGAAAAGGCCACGGCGGAGGCCAATAGCCACGCGCCTCGGCCATAGCAACTTCGGGCGAAGAGATAGAGCGCCAAGGTCAAGAAGAAGAGTGCCATTGTGTCTGGCATATGGAACAGCGAATAGGCCCACGTGTCCGGGAGACCGACAAAGGCCCACAGGGCCAAGGCGCGACCGCGTTCGTTCAGCTCAAAAGGTTGACGTTTGAGCAGTGCGGCCAAGAGCATTCCCGCTCCGGCGTAGAGTGCAAGATTGAGCAATCCAGCCAGGCGAACCGTACAGGTGCGTGAGCCAGTCGTTTTGAGAAAGATCGCCATCGTGCCAGGCCACAGTGGCATATCGTGTGCAGTCGGGGGAGGTGGATTGCCAGTTTCGCTGGAAAAGATGCCGTAGTCGACCAGGTTTTGGCTTTCGGCATAGTAGCGATTGCCGTCATCGCCTTCAGGTTTGACCTGCAAGCACCAACATAAAAGTCGAAAAGTAATCCCCACAATTAGGGCGGTCCGCCAACTAAAGAAGGTCAGATGATGAATGTACTTCATTGGCCTCTCCTGCAATCGATGGTCAAAAGGTTGCCTTTTACCTTACTTACTCTCATGGTATTCCTCTTCGGTGTTGACGGCCCAGAGGGCGGATTTTGGGGTGGCGGTGAGGAGGGCGCGGACGGCTTCGAGGCCGCAGAGCATCGAGTGGTCCATGTTGTTGTAGCGGTGCTGGCCGTTGCGGCCGATGCAGTAGAGGTTTTGCCAGGAGTCGAGCCAGGTGCGCACTTCGCCGAAGCGGGCGTAGGAGCCGAAGTAGGCGGGGTAGGCCTTCTTGACGCGCAGGCGGACGCTCTCGAGGATAGGCGTTTCGGGGGCGAGGATGTCGATCTTGCGCAGTTCGGCGACGGCGAAGTCGATGAACGCCTGGTCGGCCATCTCCCACATCGCATCGCCCTCGGAGCAGAAGTATTCCAGGCCAATCCAGACGTGGCGCGCGGGGTCATCGACCATATACGGCGACCAGTTGTTGAAGATCTGCAGGCGGCCGAGGCGGACATCGCGCTCCTGAATGTAAATCCAGGTGTCGGGCACCAGCCCGTTGAGGGTGCGGATGGGCGTCTCGTTGCGGATGGCTAGGCGGTCGACAAGGAGTCCAACGGTGATGAAGTCGCGGTAGGGCAGTGCGGCGGCGACTTCGGCCACAGGTGCGGGCGGGTTCGGCATTGCGGCCACGAGGTCCTTGATGGGCATTGAGGAGAAGAGCGCGTCGCACGCAATCCGCTCGTCCGCCTCGGTGACGACGGTGCTCACTTGGCCCTGCGCGCCCTCGATACGCGTCACCTTGGCGTGCAACCGCACCTCGCCGCCGCGCTTACGAATCTCCTCCGCCAGCACCTCCCACAACTGCCCCGGGCCCTTCTTGGGGTAGAGGAAGCTCTCAATGAGCGAGGTCTCGCGCTGGGCACCCTTGGGCTTGAGGACGTTCAAGATGGCCTTGATGAGTGAGAGGCCCTTGACGCGCTGCGCGCCCCACTCCGGCGAAATCTGCGAGGGGTGCACGCCCCAGAGCTTTTCGGTGTAGTCCTCAAAGAACATCTCGTAGAGCACGCGGCCAAAGCGGTTGATATAGAAGTCCTCCAGACTCTTCTCCTCACGCTTGCAGCAGGCCGCGTGGAGGTAACTCCATCCTGCGCGCCAAGTCCGCACCAGCCCCATATTCAGGAAGGTCTGTAACTTGAGGGCAATCGGGTAATCGAAGAAGTGGCGCAGGTAGAAGATGCGACTGACGCGATCGCGCACGAGCATTACGCGCTCCTCGCGCTCGGGGTCGGGTCCGCCCGAGGCGTAGGCCTTCTCTCGTGCGAGCTCGCGGTCGTCCCACGCCGGCGCGCCCTGGGTGGGCATCAGCCGCGCCCACAAGTCGTTCACCTCCTGACACTTGGAGAAGAAGCGGTGACCGCCAATATCGATGCGGCAACCCTTGTGCACTGCTGTCCGGGCAATGCCGCCAATCTCGCCGCTTTCCTCAAGCACCACCACGCGCCACGCCTCCGGCGCACGCTCCAACAAGGCAAACGCAGCCGTCAACCCGGCCGGCCCCGCACCAATCACCACTGCAGTCTTCATCATAACTCCTTTCAACGGAAAATCAACACCTTACGCCCCGCGTAATTCCACACCAATACCGCCCCCGTCACGAGCACCTTCACCACCTGATACTTCTCTCAGAGTACCGCCACCCAGAGACACATCCCCAGCTTTTTCAAAGTTAACCCTATTGCCCCGAATATCCCAAAGACCG
>CAMGJH010000044.1 GCA_946056345.1 uncultured Lentisphaeraceae bacterium
ATTGGCTCCGCGTGGCCCTCACCGCGCCGCCCGTAGATGGCAAGGCCAATGAGGCCGCCCGCCGCTTCCTCGCCGAGACCCTCGGCCTCCCCCGCACCGCCGTCACCCTCCTCTCCGGCCAGACCGCGCGCTTGAAGCGCTTTGCCGTCTCCGGGATAACGCCTGAAGCGCTGCGCGCTTCGCTCGATAGGCGTTAGGCGATAGGCGAGAATGCTGGCGCCTGAGGTGGAGGGCCCGGCCCAATTCCCAAAAGGTTGCCCGTCGCGGCATGCCGCGCTTCACGCCTATCGCCTATCGCCTATCGAGGCGCTTGCTTGCAAGCGACTTGCAAGCGTTGTCTGGCGCAGGAGGTCGGCTTCGGCGTGGAGGGCAATCCAGAGGGCCTTGGGGGAACCGAGGACGATGACGAGCTGTTTGCCGCGGGTGATGGCGGTGTAGAGGAGGTTCTTGCGCAGGAGCTTGAAGTGCTGGGTGTGCAGGAGGATAATGACGGCGGGGTATTCGCTACCTTGGGACTTGTGGATACTGGTGGCGTAGGCGAGGACCAGTTCGTCGAGTTCGTCCTGCTTGTAGGGGACCTCGCGGCCGTCGAAGGTGACCACGAGGGTGCGCTCTTCGGGGTCGACGGCGGAGATGAAGCCGATGTCGCCGTTGAAGACCTCTTTGTCGTAGTTGTTGGCGATTTGCATCACGCGGTCGCGGAGGCGGAAGGGGGTGTTGCCGCGGTAGAGGGCGGGGCCGACGGGGTTCATCGCGTGCTGGATGCGCTCGTTGAGGCGGTCGGTGCCCAGTTCGCCGCGGCGCATGGGGGTGAGGACCTGAACCTCGTGGAGGGGGTCGAAGCCGAACTTGTGGGGGATGCGCTCGAGCATCAGGCGCAGGAGGATCTCCTGGATCTTGGCCGGGTCAAGGGCCTGGGTGAAGTAGAAGTCGCTGGGCGCGCCGGCGGGGGGCAGCTCGAAGGTTTCGCCTTGGTTGACGCGGTGGGCATTGCGGACGATGTAGCCGGAGGCATCTTGACGGAAGATGGTGGTCAGGCGCGAGCAGGGGATGACCCCCGAGGCGATGAGGTCGCCCAAGACGTTGCCGGGGCCGACGCTCGGGAGCTGGTCCACGTCGCCCACCAAAATGAGCGTGGCGGTGTCTGGGAGGGCCTCGAGGAACTTGCGCATCAGCGAAGCATCGAGCATGGAGCTCTCGTCGACGATGAAGACATCGCCGCGCAGGCGGTTTTCCAGGCAGTAGTGGAAGCCGCCGGTCTGGGGCTGGTAGCGCAGGAGACGGTGGAGGGTGGTGGCGGCGAAACCGGTCGACTCGGCCATTCGCTTGGCGGCGCGGCCGGTGGGGGCGGTGAGGAAGAGCTGGAGCTTGCGGGCCGAGAAGATTTCGCAGAGGGCGCGGATGATGGTGGTCTTGCCCACGCCCGGGCCGCCGGTGATGACCGAGACCTTCGCGCCAACGGACTGGGTGAGCGCTTGCCACTGCGCGGAGGCGAGCTTGAGGCCCATCCGCCCTTCGGCCCACTCGACGGCCTTGGCGGCGGCAATGGGGCGCCAGAGGATGGGCGTGTGCAGGAGCTTGGCTAGGCGCGTGGCGATGGCCACCTCGTCGGCGTAGTGCTCGGCCAGGTAGACGCGGTCCTCCTCCAGCACGATGACCTGGCGCTGGGCGTCGGCGAGGAGGGCTTCGTTGAGGCGCTCGACGGGGATGTCGAGGGTGTCGTTGGCCAGGAGGAGGAGCTCGGATTGCTTGAGGTAGATGTGGCCTTGGTCGTCGGCGGCGGTCTTGAGGCAGTGGAGGAGCCCGGCCTCGGCGCGGAGCTCGGAATCCTTGGCCACGCCCATCTGCAGGGCAATGCGGTCGGCCGTGAGGAAGCCAATGCCGCGAACGTCCTCGGCCAGACGGTAGGGGTTGCGCTTGACGATGGCAATGGCGTCTTGCCCGTAGCGGCGCCAGATACGCGCGGCCTGGCCGGTGCCGATGCCCTGCGATTGCAGGTAGATCATCACGGTGTGGCTCTGGCGCTGGTCGCTCCACGAGCGGCGGATCTCCGCGCACTTCTTGGCACCCACCTTGGGGACCTCGCGCAGACGGTCGGGTCGGTTGTCGAGGATGTCGATGGTGTCGCTGCCGAAGTGGGCGACGATGGCCTCGGCGAGCTTGGGGCCGATGCCGCGGATCATTCCGCTGGCCAGGAAGCGCTTGATGCCCTCGCGCGAGGTCGGGGCCACGCAGGTGAGCGTCTCGGCGCGGAACTGGCGGCCGAAACGCGGGTCCTCGGTCCAACGGCCCTCGGCGGTAATCTCCTCGCTGGGCCAGACGGTGGCGCACTTGCCCACCACCGTCAGCCGCCGCCCGTCGCGCATATCCCCGGCGGCCGGCGGGCGCACGGAGAGAACCGTATAGCCGGTCTCCTCGTTGCGGAAGACCACGCTCTCGACCGTGCCGGTGACGGTGGTCTCCTCGCCCGCAGTTGGGCTCACGCCTCGCCCTCCGAAACGAGTGCGAGCAGCCGCGCGAAGGCCTCATCGTCCACCGCCGCGGTCAGCGAAAAGCGCAGGCGGGCGGTCCCTTCGGGCACGGTGGGCGGGCGGATGGGCAGCACATAAAAGCCCGCCTGGCGGAAACGCTCGGCCGCAGCGATGGCCGCTTCGTTACTGCCAATCACCAGCGGGACAATCTGCGAGGCGCTCGGGCAGGCAATGCCGCGCGCGGTAATCGCCTCGGTCAGCCGCCGCCCCATCTCGCGGACGCGCCGCCGGCGCTCGGCCATCGCCGGGAAGGCATCGAGGACGAAGCGGGTCCAGGCGAGGTTGATGGGGGGCAGGGCGGTGGTGAAGATGAACGGGCGCGTGCGGTTGACCAGCGTTTCGCGCACCACCTCGCGGCAGATGACGTAGGCGCCGGTGGAGCTCCACGCCTTGCCGCAGGTGCCCACCAAGAGGTCAATCGCGCCGGCGAGCCCCGCCTCGTGGGCACAGCCTAGGCCCGTCTGGCCAAAGACGCCCACGCCGTGCGCCTCGTCGAGGTAGAGCACCACGTTCGGGAAGTCGCGCTTCAAGGCCACCAGACCCGGGAGGTCCACGCGGTCGCCATCCATCGAGAAGACGCTCTCGGTCATCACGAAGACCTCGTCGAAGTCAGCCGCGTGGCGCTCAAGGAGGGTGCGGGCGTGGGCGAGGTCGTTGTGGCGGAAGCGGAAGAATTTGCAGCCGGCCGCGCGAATGCCGTCAATCATACTCGCGTGGATGAGTTTATCGGCCAGGACCAGACTCTTGGGGCCGGCGAGTGCCGGGAGAATGCCGGTGTTGGCGTGGTAGCCCGAGCCGAAGACCAGCGCGGCCTCGGCGCCGTAGGCTTGGGCAAGGGCCGCTTCCAGGCGCTGGACCGCCTCGCAATTGCCCGTGAGCAGACGAGAGCTCGCCGCGCTCAGGAGCCGATCTTCGCCGGAGAGCTGGGCGTAGAAGCGCTCGCGCAGCGCCGCGTCTTCCAGCAGCCCGAGGTAGTCGTTGCTTGAGAGGTTGACGAGCCCGGGCGGGACCTGCGGCAGGGCGCGGCGGCACCCGGCCTGGCCCAAGGCTTCAAGCGAGCGCTCGAGCGCGTCGTAGAAGGCCATCGCGCGCCTCCTAGCGGCGGCCGCGGAGCTGGTTGAAGCGCGCGGTCACCGGCAGCGGGCCCACAATCGGGCGGGCGTAGTCCAGGAAGAGCCCGGTTACGTTGTTGCCTTCGCTATTGATGTAGCAGTCGGGCAGCTCGCGGGTGTGCTTGGCCACGGCCGAGAGCGGCGCCACCGAGTAGTCAATCTGGTAGCTGGCGCCGGGCAGACGCGTCATCGTGATGGTGCCGCTACGGTACTTGCCGCCCACGGCCGCCTGCACGGCAGCCGACCCCACCAACCGCGCCTCGCGTGCGTCGACCTCCGAGGCCACGCCCACGAAGCAGCGCTGGATGAAGCCGAAGGTGTCGGCCCGCACGCGCTTGACCTTGAGCTTCTCGCGGATGACGGCCGCCAGGTTCTCGCCCAGTGCCCCGGAGGTCAGCTGCACATTCCCGTGGGCATCGACCTCGTTGGAGAAGCTCTCGGCAATGGCCCGACCATCCTCGCCGCGAATTCCCTCGCTCACCGCCACCACGCAGCGCTTGTACTTGGCCAGACACTCCCCCACGTCCGAGACGAAGCGCTCGAGGGTGAAGGGCCGCTCGGGCACATAGACCAGGTGGGGGCCGTCGTCAGGGTCCTGCCGGGCGAGCGCGGCGGCGGCGGTCAAGAAGCCGGCATTGCGGCCCATAATGACGTCGATCTTCACCCCGCCGAGGGCGCGGTTGTCCAGGTCGTCGCCGCGCACGGCGCAGGCCACGAAGCGAGCGGCCGAGCCGTAGCCGGGGGTGTGGTCGTTGCAGAGCAGGTCGTTATCGATGGTCTTGGGGATGTGGAAGCAACGCAGGTCGTAGCCCTGGGCCTCGGCCTCCTGGGCGATGATGTTGGCCGTCTCGGCCGAGTCGTTGCCCCCGATGTAGAAGAAGTAGCGGATGTTGCGCTTGGCGAGGACGGCGAAGAGCGCGCGGCAATCGTCGCTCGTCGGCTTACGCCGCACCGAGCCCAAGGCCGAACTCGGCGTCTGCGCCACCTTCAGCAACACTTCTTCGGGCTCGGCCCGTAGGTCGATGAAGTCCTCATCAAAGATCCCCTGGATCCCGTGCAGCGCGCCGTAAATCTCCACAATCTTGTTGGAGGCCTTGGCCGCGAGAACAGCACCAACCAAACTCTGATTGATGACCATCGACGGCCCGCCGCTCTGCGCAATGAGCATATTACCTGTCATGACCAAGCCTCCTTTCAGGGTGTGTTCGGTTAGCGCAACGCCTTGGCGATGCGGTCCATCGCCTCGATGACGCGGGTGCGGTCGTTGAAGGCGGAGATGCGGATGAAGCCTTCGCCGCACTTGCCAAAGCCGGCGCCGGGGGTGGTGACGACCTGCGCTTCGTTGAGCAGGCGGTCGAAGAAGTCCCACGAGCTGCCCTTGACGTTGACCCAGACGTAGGGGGAGTTATCCCCGCCGACGCAGGTGTAGCCGAGTTCCTGGATGCCCTTGCCGATGAGCTTGGCGTTGCCCAGGTAGTAATCGACCTGCTGGGTGCACTGGCAGGCGCCATCGCGCGAGTAGACCGCTTCGGCGGCGCGCTGGACGGGGTAGGAGACGCCGTTGAACTTGGTGGTGTGGCGGCGGTTCCACATCGCGTGCAGGGGGATGGCGGAGCCGTCCTTGGCGTAGGCCACGAGGTTCTTGGGCACCACGGTGAAGGCGCAACGCACACCGGTGAAGCCGGCCTTCTTGGAGAAGGAGCGGAACTCGATGGCAACATCCTTGGCACCCTCGATCTCGTAGATGGAGTGGGGGATCTCGGGGTCGCGGATGAAGGCTTCGTAGGCGGCGTCAAAGAGGATGAGGGCCTTGTTGGCCTTGGCGTAGGCAACCCAGGCGGCGAGCTGCTCGCGGGTGGCGACGGCACCGGTGGGGTTGTTCGGGAAGCAGAGGTAGATGAGGTCGACGGCCTCGGCGGGGGGCGCGGGGACAAAGTCATTGGCGGGCGTGCTCTCGAGGTAGTGCAACCCCTGGTAGCGACCGTCTACATTCGCGCCGGTGCGCCCGGCCATCACGTTGGTGTCCACATAGACGGGGTAGACCGGGTCGGGGATTGCAATGCGCAGCTCCTGGGCGAAGAGCTCCTGGATGTTGGCGCAGTCGCACTTCGAGCCATCGCTCACGAAGATCTCGCCGGGCTCGATGTCGCAGCCGCGGGCTTGATAGTCGTTCTTGGCGATGGCCTCGCGCAGGAAGTCGTAGCCTTGCTCGGGGCCGTAGCCGCGGAAGGTGGCCGAGTGGCCGAGCTCATCAACGGCCTTGTGCATCGCCTCCAGGCAGGCCGGCGCCAGGGGAAGCGTCACATCGCCAATGCCCAGGCGGATAACGTCCGCTTCCGGGTGCGCGGCCTGAAAGGCCTTCACGCGCTTGGCGATTTCGGAAAAGAGGTAAGAAGCCTGCAGCTTGCCATAGTTCTCATTGGCCAGAATCATCTTGTCGTATCCTTATGCTAAAAAACGCAGCGCACCTCAGCGCGTCTGCGTGTACAAGGGGGTTAAAATCCAACGTCGGTTATGCCAGAACCACTGTTCGGGTTTGGCGCGAATGCGTGCCTCAAAGAGGTCCCACACCTGCTGGGTGAGGCGCTGGGCATCGGCCTCAGCGCTTGCATCGAGATCCGGGAAGATCGGCTCGCCCAAGTGCAATTTGTGGTGCGAAGCATCCACCCGCTCCATCATAAAGGGCACAATTGGCACATTGGCCATCCGCGCGAACTTGGCCAACCCTTTGCCCAACTGCACCTCCGGCTTTCCAAAGACCGTTACGCTCACGCCAGGCTTGTTATGCCGCACATCGGGCAGAATGGCAAAGACCCCGCCGCTCTTGAGGTGGTGGGCCACGCGCACAAAGGAGCTCGGCTTACGGCGGTCGACCGTCTGGAAGTTAATCCGGCTACGCCGCAACCACGCCTCGAAGAGGGGGTTATTCTGCGGTCGGCTCAGAGCCATCAACGGGAACCCGAAGGCCGAACAGGCTACGCCCGCCAGGTCCCAGTTGCCCATGTGCGGCAGAGCGATGACGATGCCGCCGTGCTTATCAATCAGCCGCTGAAGCTTGGCCTTCCCCTCGGCCGCGCCTTCCAGGTGGTCGGCCAGATAGGCCAAGTCCATCTTCCGGGCGTGGAAGAGCTCGACAAAGTTCATCAGCAGATTCCACACCGAGGTGCGGGCAATTCGCCGACATTCCGCCACCGGCGTCTCTTGACCAAAGACCTCGCGAATGCGCGAAATCGTCTCGCGCTTCAACGGCCAGCAAACGCGGAAGACCACCCGCAGGACCCCTGCGATCAGTCTCCCCGTCCACGCAATCGGCAACAAAGTCATCAGCCCCTGCAGCGTCCGCAGGGTGGCATACTCCACGCGATGGTGGAAGGCAATCTTCGCGCTCATGCAGGTTACTTAGCCGTCGTCGAAGCAATCATATCAATCACTTCCTGGCGCGTGGCGTTGGCGATATCCGCCGCCTCCTGCAGCGTCTCAATCCGCGCGCGCACGGCCAGCAAGGTCTTACGGCAGTCAGCCAACTGCATCGTCAGCTCCACCACCTTCTCGCCGGCCTTCTGCGCGGCCGCCTCGGCCTTCACCAACATCCGGCGCGTCTGCAACAGCTGCTGCAACATCTCGCCCGGGTCGCTATCCAAGTCATCGAGCTGCATCCCGTCGGGAATCGGCACCTGAATAATCGCACCGCAGTCCGAACACGGCACCTGCAACCCTGCCGCGCGATAGTCCACACACAGGTTGTGGCCGCAATTCGGGCAGTCAAAGACAATGTCCGTCGGCTTAATCTCAACGTCGTCAATCTCTTCGGGATTCGTTTCGTCCGTCATAACTAGTCCTCCAATGGTTGACCTCAGTCTACCAAAGCCACGCCCCTCAACGCAAGCGGCTCGCTCCGCTCCGCGTCGCAGCGGTTAGCGGTTAGCGCGCTTCTTGACATAGCTCCTCGCGTTGCTCGGACTTCCGCGACGGAGGGGCTGGGGGAGGGGAGGCGCGGGGGCCATTTTCCATCCGCCCCGGGTTCGCCTCAAGGTAGGCCCGGGTTCGAGGTCGACCCGGGCCGGGTGACCTGCGGAGCAGGCCACTGCAAAACCTTTAGCGGTGC
>CAMGJH010000045.1 GCA_946056345.1 uncultured Lentisphaeraceae bacterium
TTGGCCCTGTTGGCTCTCGGCGTGGCCGGCTTGGCCCTCCGCCGGAAGTGCGCCTAACGCCTTCCCCCCCGCGGCCTCTCCGCCGCGCTCATTCCCATAACCCTCAGGCGCGGATCCCCTCCGCGCCTGACTGTTTTATCGTTTACTTAGGGCAAAGGTGTTTTAATCACGGAAGGGGATTCGTGAAGCGCTAGCGTGTCTATGTGTTTAGCGAGCACTGTGCCCGATGAGCGGCATATCGTGGCAAAGTGGCGCGTTTTCCTTATTTCTTGATATTGTTCGTTAGACTTTGCTATACTTCCGCCAAAGACAGGAAAGGAGCGCGTATGGATCCGATTATCAATCCCTTCTCTCCCGGAGCCGGATCCCCGCCGCCGGAGTTGGTCGGCCGCGAGGATATCTTGACGAGCGCCAATGTGCTTATCAAGCGTTTGGAACGGGGCTTCCCGGTGCAAAGCGTCATTTTGACTGGTCTGCGCGGCGTGGGAAAGACGGTCCTGTTGGGCGAAGTGCGGCGTATGGCGGCGCAAACCAAAGTGATTCCCATCCATATTGAGGCTACGGAGGAGCGGTCGCTGAGTGCATTGCTCGTTGCACCGCTCAAGAAGACGCTCTTCGAGTTGGATCGCCAGCGCGGGGCCAAGGAGAAGGTCAAGCGCAGTTTGATGGCGTTGCGCAACTTCATTGGCACGGTAAAGGTCGAGATGGGCGATTTTGGGTTGGAGATTGAGCCGCAGCACGGGATTGCCGATAGCGGGGACTTGGCCTTCGACCTGGGCGAGTTGCTTGCAACCGTGGCTGAGGCAGCCCAGGAGAAGCAGCAGGGCGTGTTGCTTATTCTAGATGAAATCCAGTACCTTGGCGAAAAGGACCTCGACGCACTGATTATGGCGATGCACCGAATGCAGCAGGATTCGCTTCCAATGGCCCTCTTTGCTGCCGGGTTGCCCTTTCTGCCTGGGCTCACGGGCAATGTGAAGTCCTATGCCGAACGGTTAATTCACTTCCAGACTGTCGGCGCACTCTCGGCCGAAGACTCTGCCAAGGCCATTCGCGAGCCCTTCGCCGAGGCCAAGGTGGAACTGACCGATGAAGCGGCCGCGTGCATCCACGCCAAGACCCAAGGTTATCCCTATTTCCTGCAAGCGTGGGGCTATCAACTGTGGAATGCCGTTGACGCTTCGCCCATCTTCGCCGAAGCTGTTGAAGCCGTGACGCCCAAAGTCCTGCAGCGGCTCGACGAGAGCTTCTTCCGCGTCCGGATGGAGCGGATGACCAACGCCGAAAAGGAGTTTGTCTTCGCGATGGCCGAGGTGCCCGGCCCGACCCCCAAGGTCTCGGAGATCGCCGCCCGGCTCCATATCAATATGAGCTCGCTCGGTCCGCGCCGCAGCGCCCTCATCAAGAAGGGGATGATTTATAGCCCCAGCCACGGCACCCTCGCCTTCTCCGTCCCCCTCTTCGGCGACTACCTCAACCGCCACCGCGCCCAACGCCTCACCTCATAACCCCTCAGGCGCGGATCCTTCCGCGCCGGGCGAGCGTTCTTGCAAGTTGCGGTGGCGAGCACTGTGGCAATTAGCGGAGGCGCTTGAGGAGTTTGGCGGGGACGCCGCCGACAAGGGTGTGGGGCGGAACATCTTTGGTGACGACCGCGCCAGCGGCCACAACAGCCCCATCCCCGATTGTTACGCCTGCAAGGAGGGTGGCATTCGCACCAATCCAGACTCCGTTGCCGATGGTGATGGGCAGGGAGTAGGTCTGCCAGCGATAGCGGCCGGAGCGTGGGTCCCAGTCTGCGACGAGGCGTTCGTCGAGCTCTACGGGGTGAGTGGCGGTGTTGATTTGCACGCCCGGGGCGATGAGGACATCGTTGCCGATAGTGATTTTGTTGCAGTCGATGAGAGTGCAGCGGTAGTTAATGCTGACATTGTTGCCGATGTGGATATTGTCGCCAAAGCCGATAATGAGGCCGTCACCGGCTGAGACGTTGGTGCCTACCGAGCCGAAGATCTCGCAGAGCATACCGTAACGCTTGGCGCGTTCGGCGTAGGGGAGTGCATTGTAGCGCTGCATCCACTCGGTGGCTCGTGCCTTGCGGTCAAGAAAGATGGGGTCGTGGCAGTCGTAAAGCTCGCCATCCATACACTGTTGATAGGCGGATTTCATTATCGCTTCTACTCCAAGTCGCTCGGAGCCCATCCCCGAGCAGACCGCCATAGTCTATCACATCCGCCCGGCTCCTCCGCCCCTATACAAAGAGCGCCCGCACCAACCGCGCGAGCGCTCCTTGTCAACCTGCGAGCTCAGGGGCGATTACTTGGCCTCGATGAGGAGGCGGAGTTCGTGGCCGTTGAGGTCGATGGGGTCGGTGGTGAGTTCGCCGGGGAGGAGGGCATCGCCTTGGACTTCCTCGAGGATGGTGTCTTGCCAGGCGTCGAGGGCGGCGGCGACTTCGTCATCGGCCTGGAAGGTCACTTCGATGCGTTGGGTGACTTCGAGGTCGGCTTCCTTGCGCAGGGCTTGGACGCGGGAGACGAACTCGCGCATTAGGCCTTCGGCGAGGAGGGCGGCGGTGAGGGCGGTTTCGAGGGCGACGACGATGTTGCCTTCGGCGGCGACGACGAGGCCTTCGCGCGGTTCGCGGCGGATGACAACTTCGTCGGGGGCGAGGGTGGTTTCGGTGCCTTGAATGGTGAGGGGGACGGTTTCGCCGCGGGCGAGGGCACCGGCGAGGTTGGCCGGGAGGGCAGCGATGGCGGCGGCGGCGGCCTTCATTTGGGCGCCGAAGCGGGGGCCAAGGCGCTTGAAGTCGGCCTTGAGGGAGAGGTTGGCGAGGGCGGTTTCGTCATCGCCGAAGGAGATGTCCTTGACGTTGAGCTCTTCGCGGATGATGTCGGTGTAGGCGGCGAGGGCGGCGCGGGCGGCACCATCGGCGGAGACGACGTGGAGGCGGGCGAGAGGCTGGCGGACCTTGAGGTCCTTATCGGTGCGCAGCTGGCGGCCGAGGCGGACGGCGCGCTGGACGAGCTCCATATCGGCTTCGAGGCGGAGGTCACGGGCGGCGGCATCGGCGGTGGGGAAGGCGCAGAGGTGGACGCTCTCGGGGTCGTTCGGGCCGCGGAGGTTGCGGTAGATTTGTTCGCTGACGAAGGGGCAGAAGGGAGCGGCGACCTTCGAGAGTTGGACGAGGACATAGCGGAGGGTGCGGTAGGCGTGGCGCTTGTCGGCATCGTCTTCGCTCTTCCAGAAGCGGCGGCGGGAGCGGCGGATGTACCAGTTGGTGAGCGCGTCGATGAAGTCGACGAAGGGGCGGACGGCTTTCTGGAGGTCGTAGGCGTCCATAGCGGTGGAGACGTCGGCGATGAGGGTTTCCATCGAGGAGACGATCCAGCGGTCGAGGACGTGGGGGGAGTCGGGGCGGGCGACGTCGGGTTCATCGAAACCGTCGGCGTTGGCGTAGGTGACGAAGAAGCTGTAAGCGTTCCACCAGGGGATAAGGAGGTCGCGCAAGAGTTGCTTGACGCCGGTTTCGGAGAAGCGGAGGTTTTCGGCGCGGACAACGGGGGAGTTGATGAGGTAGAGGCGGAGGGCGTCGGCGCCGTAGGTGTCGATGACGTGCTTGGGGTCGGGGTAGTTCTTGAGGCGCTTGGACATCTTCTTGCCGTCTTCGGCGAGGACGAGGCCGTTGACGACCACGTTCTTGTAGGGGGCCTTGCCGAAGAGGAGGGTGCCGAGGACGAGGAGGGTGTAGAACCAGCCGCGGGTCTGGTCGAGGCCTTCGGCGATGAAGTCGGCGGGGAAGAAGGTGTCGAGCTCCTTGCCGGAGAAGGGGAAGTGTTGCTGGGCGTAGGGCATGGAGCCGGATTCGAACCAGCAGTCGAGGACCTCGGGGGTGCGGTGATAGGTGTGGCCGTTGCGGCGGATGACGACCTTGTCGATGATGTGCTTGTGGAGGTCGGTAATCTTCTGGCCGCTGAGGGCTTCGAGCTCGGCGACGGAGCCGACGCAGATGCGGTCTTCGGGGTCGTCGTCGTTGATCCAGATGGGCAGGCACGAGCCCCAGAAGCGGTTGCGGGAGATGTTCCAGTCCTTCGCGTCGCGCAGCCAGTTGCCGAAACGGTTGGCACCGACGGCTTCGGGTTGCCAGTGGACGGTGGCGTTGTTGGCGGTGAGGCGCTCGTGGAGGTCCTCAACACGGACGTACCAGGCGTCGATGGCGCGGTAGATGAGGGGCGTGTCGGTGCGGTCGCAGAAGGGATAGGCGTGGACGATGGTGCCTTGGTGGACGAGCTTGCCGTTCTGCTTGAGCTCGCGGATGATGTCCTTGTCGCAATCCTTGCAGAAGCGGCCGCGCCAGGCTTCGGGGGCGGGGGCGGTGAAGGCGCAGCCTTCGTCCATCGGGTCCTCGAGGGTGATGCCGGCGGCCGAGCAGACGCGGAAGTCGTCTTCGCCGTAGGCCGGGGCGTTGTGGACCAGGCCGGTGCCGTCGGTGGTGGTGACGTAGCTGTCGGTGAGGACGACGAAGGCGTTGGGTTTGTCCTTGTAGTAGGGGAAGATGGGTTCGTAGTGGAGGCCCTTGAGCTCGGAGCCCTTGAGCTTTTCGAGGACTTCGACCTTGGGGTTCTTGCCGAAGACGGCGGTCAGGCGGCTCTCGGCGAGGATGTAGACGGCGCCATCAGCGTCCTTGACGGCGAGGTAGTCAATCTCCGGGCCGGCGCAGATGGCGAAGTTGGTGAGCAGCGTCCAGGGGGTGGTGGTCCAGACCAGGAGGTAGGCTTCGTTGCCCCAGGCCGGGTGGGCGCCCTGAGTGACGCGGCAGCGGACGGTGACGGCGGGGTCCTGCACGTCCTTGTAGTTGCTGCCGGCCTCGAAGTTGGAGAGGGGCGTGGAGAGCTTCCACGAATAGGGCATAATGCGGTGGCTCTTGTAGATGCGCCCTTGGTCCCACAGCTGCTTGAAGACCCACCAGACCGACTCCATAAAGCTCGGCTGCATGGTCTTGTAGTCGTTGTCGAAGTCCACCCAACGGCCCATGCGGGTGACCGTCTCGCGCCACTGGGAGACATAGCGCAGCACCATCGCGCGGCATTGCTCGTTGAAGGCCTCCACCCCGTGCTGGCGGATCTCGTAGGCGCCATTGACGCCCAACGCTTCCTGCGCTAAGGCCTCAATGGGCAGACCGTGGCAGTCCCAGCCAAAGCGCCGCTCCACGTAGTGCCCGCGCATGGTCTGGTAGCGCGGCACAATGTCCTTAATCGTCCCGGCCAGGAGGTGCCCGTAGTGCGGCAGGCCGGTGGCGAAGGGCGGCCCATCGTAGAAGCGAAAGACCGGCGCGCCACGCCGCTGCTCGAGGCTCTTGGCGAAGGTGCCTTCGCTCTCCCAGAGCTTGAGCACGGCTTCTTCATTCTTGGCAAAGTCAGGACGGTTAGAGACAGGCTTGAACATAGGTGGATTAGCTGTTAGCGGTTAGCGGCTCAGCCGCGGAGGGCGGCGAGGACGGCGGCGCGGTCGGGGGCGGAGATGATGGCTTCGCGGGTGGTCGGATCCATCAGCTTGCGGCTGATGCTGCCGAGGAAGACCATATAGCCCGAGCCGGCGGAGGGGGGGACGAGCATCAGGATGACGACCTTGGTCGGTTCGCCATCGGGGGCATCGGCCGCGAAGCCCTCCTTGTGCACGCCGATGGCGCAGACGAGTTCCTCGACCACATCGGTGCGGCCGTGGGGGAGGGCAATCTCGTCGGTCATCACGGTGGAGGCGGACATTTCGCGGCGGACGATGGCCTGCTTGGCTTCGTCCTTCTTGGCCTCGGGGAGGGCGCCGGCGGCGACGAGCGCGTCCATCAGCTCGGCGATGACGCCAAAGATGTCTTCGCTACGCAGCGAGGTGACGACCACGGCCTTGTCCAGCATCGTGTCATAGGTGTTCATAGTGCAACCTTTCGTTCAGAGTGTTCACATGTAGGCGATACGCAACGCGTCGTTCTCCAGCGTATCGCGTTCGATTAGCGCGTCAAGGGCTCGGCCGATGGGCCCGGGCTTGCCGTCGCCGACCTTGCGGCCATTGTATTCCACCACGGAGGCGACGTTGAGGGTGGTGCCGACGGCGAGGATTTCGTGCGCTTCGTAGAGCTCTTCCTCGCGGATGGGGCGGAAGACCACGCCCTTGAGCGTGCCTTCGCTCTCCAACTTCTGGGCCAACTCCGAGACGCGCAGCATCGTTGTCCCGGCCAGGACGGTATCCAGCGGCGGGAAGACGAGGCGGCCCTTCTTGGAGACGATGCCGATATTCTCGGTGGCGCTTTCGGTGATGTGGCCGTGGGGATCCACGCCCACCATAAAGTCCACGTGCCAAATCTCGGCTTCGCCCTTCATCAGCACATTGGGGATGTAGTTGCAGGTCTTGGCCGTGGCGAAGACCGGCGGCTTGATGGGCACGCGGCTCTTGCGCAGCTTGGCGCCCTCGGGGTGGCGCTTCATAAAGGGTTCGCCGCCGCCGTAGATGAGAATGTAGAGGGCCGAGCCTTCGCTTTCGGAGGGCGAGACGCCCATCCCGCCGGGCCCGCGGCTGAGCACCACGCGCACCGCGCAATTCGGTTGGGCGGCCACCTCCAGCGCCTCGAGCACCTTGGCCCGCAACGCTTCGGGCCCGCGCCGAAACGCGAGCCCGACCTGGTAGGCACTCCGCTGCAACCGCTGCAAATGCGCGTCGAGATTATAGACCGCGCCATTGAGGCACTTCATCGTCTCGAAGACGCCGTCACCGCGGTGCGTCAGGTGGTCATCAAAGGGGATGACCATCAAGCTGGGGTCGCGCACATAGCCATCCCACAGGCTCGAGTAGAACAGGTGGTAAGGCGTGCGCTTCGAGCCCGTTGCCTTCTGCAACGTCTCGACGAAGTCCTGGGGACCAATCTCTCTCATACCTATAAGATAACACACCCGCGCGGCGGCCGCAACCGCTCCGCCGCAGCCTCCCTTACGAGGCCCCGCCGCCCTCCTTCATCTGCGGGAAGAGGAGGACATCGCGGATGGCCTCGGTGCCGGTGAGGAACATCACCAGGCGGTCGATGCCCATCCCGAGACCGCCGGTGGGCGGCATTCCGTATTCCAGCGCCTCGACGAAGTCCTGGTCGAGCGGCTCGGCGTCGGCCTCTACCTGGCGGGCGAAGGCTTCACGCTGGGCATCGGGGTTGTTCTGCTCGGTGTACCCGGGGCAGAGCTCGCGCCCGGCCACCACGAACTCAAAGACGTCCACCAACGCCGGGTCATCCGAGCACGCCTTGGCCAGGGGCACATACTGCTTGGGAATGCGCGTGACGAAGGTCGGCTGCATCAGGGTGCGCTCGATGAGCTTATCGTAGACCTCGTGCGAGAGGGTGAGCATATCGACAATCTCGGGGGTGAGTTGGAGCCCCTGCTCGACGGCGCGGGCCTTGGCGGCCTCGTAGTTGAGCGTGAACCAATCCTCGCCCATCCGTTCCTTGATGAGGTCCTGCTGGGCCACCTCGCGGTAGGGGGGCTCGAAGTTGATGACGGTCTTCTCCTCGCCCGAGCCGTAGGCCACCTGGCGCGTACCGAGGACCGTGTCGCAGAGGTAGGGCAGCAGGCCCTCGACGAGGTTCTTCATCGAGGTGCGGTCGCCATAGGCCTCATAGACCTCCAGCACGGTGAACTCGGGGTTGTGCGTGCGGTCGATGCC
>CAMGJH010000046.1 GCA_946056345.1 uncultured Lentisphaeraceae bacterium
CCGGGTTGACCCTCGACCCGGGCCTGCCACGCTTTTGGCACGGTCTGGCACACCGCGTGGCACGGTTGGCACAGTGACCGTTGTTGCGCGGTTATTTCCGCAAACCCCTCCGTCGCGGCACGCGCCCTGTCGTCTGTCGACTGTTCACTGTCGACAGGGCGCGCAGCGCCCCCGCCCCCTTCGCGCGTGCGCGCGCGTACCTTATATAATACTGAGGGCCTGGCATAGGGGAGCGAGCGCGGGGTGGAGCGCAGCCGCCATCGTTCACCGTTCACGCGCCGTAGGCGCTGGGTTGGTTGCTGTTTAGGGGGGGTTGTGGTAGACTGCGCGCGTTTTTCTGTTTGAGAGGAGGTAAGCGGAATGGAACAGCCCGATTTGGAACAGTTTGCGCCGGATGCGGCGGCGGTGTTGCGTCAAGCCCAGCTTGAGGCGCGCCGGCTGCGGCACGATCATGTGGGCACGGAGCATTTGTTGCTAGCGCTGGTGGAGGTGGAGTCTGGGGTGCAGCAGTTGTTGAAGCACTGGGGGGCTTCGCGCGAGGATTTGTTGGCGCGGATTGAGGCGCAGTCGCCTTTGGGGGGCGTGGCGGAAAATCCGCCGGCGGGGGCATTGCCGTGGTCGCAGCGGGTGCTGAAGGTGTGCGAACTGGCGCGGGTGACGGCTGCGCGGGTCCGGGAAAAGGGGCCGGCAAATGCCTTGTGGCTGCTGTGGGCGTTGCTGGACGAGGGGGAGGGGGGGGGGGCGGGGGGGGGTGTGGGGTGGGCGGGTGCGGGAGGGGGGGCGGGGGGTTGCTGTGGGGCGGCGGGGGGGGTTGCTGGACGAGGGGGAAGGGCTGGGGGCATTGGTCCTGCGGCAACTGGGGGTGGGTGACGAGCATAAACTGCGCCTGCGCAAGCGCTTGGAGAGGCAAGACCAAGACAGCGTTGATTGGAATGCCGAGCTCGAGCGGCTGAGCAAGGCGAATGGCGAGCTTGGCGCGCCGGAGGCGGACTCGCCCGAGCAGGAGCCGCCGACGAAGGACGAGGCCTTGGCCGAGGAGCCGCCGCGCAAGAAGAAGACCCCGGCGTTGGACACCTTCGGGCGCGACCTGACGGCCCTTGCCGAGGCGGGGAAGCTCGATCCAGTCATTGGCCGGAGCCGGGAGTTGGAGCGGCTGATTCAGATTTTGTGCCGCCGGAGCAAGAACAATGCCGTGCTGATTGGCGAGGCGGGCGTGGGCAAGACGGCGGTGGTCGAGGGGCTGGCGCAGGCGATTGTCTCGGGCGCGGTGCCCGAGGCGATGCTCAAGAAGCGGGTCATTGCGCTGGATATGGCGCTGATGGTGGCCGGCACGCAGTATCGCGGGCAGTTCGAGGAGCGCCTAAAACGGGCTATCAACGAGGTCTCCGAGAGCGGGAATATCATCCTCTTCTTGGACGAGCTGCACACCATTGTCGGCGCGGGCGGCTCCGAGGGCGCGATGGACGCGGCCAACATCATCAAGCCGGCCTTGGCGCGCGGGGAGCTGCAGTGCATTGGCGCCACCACGCTCAACGAATATCGCAAGGGCATTGAGAAGGATGCCGCGCTCGAGCGGCGCTTCCAGACCATCCTGGTGGAGGAGCCGACGATAGCCCAGGCGCTGGAGATCCTCGAGGGCGTGGCCTCCAAGTATGCCGAGCACCACTGCGTGCGCTACACCCCGGCGGCCTTGGATGCGGCCGTGCGGTTGACCGCGCGCTACCAGCCGGCACGCCAGTTGCCGGATAAGGCGATTGATGCCATCGACGAGGCGGGCTCGCGCTTGCGGATGTCGGCGGCGATGCGCCCGGCCTCCTTGCGCAAGCTTGGGGAGTTGACGCGGAAGTATCGCGTGCTGAAGGAGGCGGCCGTTGCCAAGGATGACTTCGACACCGCCGCCCAGTTCCGCGCCAAGGAGACCGAGGCGAGCGAGCATTACGAGGCGGCCTTCACCAAGTGGCGCGCCCGGCAGCACGCCAAGCCCATCACGGTGACGCCCGAGGTGATTGCGCAGACCATCTCCTCGATGACCGGCGTGCCCATCAACCAGATGACTGAGGGGGACCGCCAGCGCCTGATGGCGATGGAGAGCGCGCTCAACGGCTTGGTGGTGGGGCAGGAAGAGGCCGTGCAGACGGTGGCGCGGGCCTTGCGGCGCGCGGGTGCGGGGCTTAAGGACCCGGCCCGGCCGATTGGCTCGTTCCTCTTCCTGGGCCCGAGCGGGGTAGGGAAGACGTTGCTGGCCAAAACCTTGGCGCGGACGCTCTTTGGCGACGAGAAGGCGTTGGTGCAGCTGGACATGTCCGAGTATATGGAGAAGTTCAACGTCAGCCGGCTGGTCGGTTCGCCGCCCGGCTATGTGGGCCACGAGGAGGGCGGGCAGTTGACCGAGCGCGTCCGCCGCCATCCCTACTCGGTGGTGCTCTTTGATGAGATCGAGAAGGCCCACCCCGACATCACCAATATGCTCCTGCAGATTCTCGAAGAGGGGCACTTGACCGACGGCCTCGGGCGGCGGGTCGACTTCCGCAACACCGTCATCATCCTCACCTCCAACCTCGGGTGCAACTTCGCGGTGGAGGCTCCGACGGTCGGCTTCGTCCCCGGCGAGGGGGCCAAGGGCGTCCTGATGGCCCACGAGGCCCTGCGCGAGAAGATCTTGGGCGAGGTCCGCAAGACCCTCAAGCCTGAGTTGCTCAACCGCTTCGACGAACAGATTGTCTTCCGCGCCCTCTCGCGCGAGGCCATTGCGACCATCCTCGATAAGGAACTGGCCACCGTGGCCAAGCGTCTGGCCGAGAGCGGACTGCACTTTGAGCTCTCCGACGGCGCGCGCGAGGTGTTGTTGGCGGCGGCCGTCAAGCCTGAACAGGGCGCGCGCCCTATTCGCCGGGCCATTGAGCGCCTGGTCGAGGACCCCTTGGCCGAGGCTTACCTCCGTGCCGACCAGGGCAAGGCGACCTATCTGCTGACCCCTGCGCCCGAGGGTGCCGATGGCGAGAAGACCCTCGTGGCCGCCCCCAAGCGTCTGCCCCCGCCCCAGAAGAAGACCCTCCTCAAGACCCCGCCGAACAAGCGCGTGCGCCAGAGCGAGACCAAGAAGGTCTAAGCGATGGACGTGGCAGCGGAGTTTGAAGCGCTCATTGCTGGGCAGATTCCGCTGCTCTCGGCGATGGGCGTGCAGGTGGAAGAGGCGAGCGCCGAGCGCGTCCGGGTGCGTCTGCCGATGGCCGGCAACGGAAATGACAAGGGAACGCTCTTCGCTGGCGCGGCGTACAGTGCGTTGGTCATCGCAGGCTGGATTTTGGTGATGCACCGCGCGCGCCTCTCGGGCTTTTCGGCCCCCTGGGCGGCGATTGTCGATGCCTCCTGCCACTACGCCAAGGCCATCCGCGAAGATTGCCTGGCCGTGGCCGAGTTCGCCGAAGCGCCGACCCTTCAGCCCGGCGCGCGCAACTGGCCCAAGGTGCGCGTCACCCTCGGCCAGGCCGTCACCTTCACCGGCACCTACGCCTGCGGCGAGCGCAAGGCTTAAGCCCGCGCCCGCCCGCCGCCGCTCGCGCGGCTAGACCATTATCGTCTCTTCAATCGTCAAGCCCTCGCGAAAGAGGTCGAACCCAAAGGCCTCTGAATAGAGCGTATCGTGCGGGGCTTGCGCGTAGAGGCCCGGGCCAAGCGCCTCGACCACGCCCTCGGCCAGGAGTTTTTTCAGCCGTTCGCGCGGCACACTCACCGTAAAGCGCTGCAATTGGCGCATCAACGCGCGCTTCGGCCCAAGCTGCCGCAGCTGCTCAATCAACGCTTCGCCCCGGTCGTAGCGCACCAGGACGCTCTCGGAGCTATTGTCAATCACCTGAAAGGCGGCCGCTGCCTCGCGGAACTGAAAGCGCCCATATCCGGCCTCAGCCATCAACAGCCGCTCGAAGGCTTCGCCCAAGGTCTGGGCCCGCGCCTGCAACCGCGCGAAGTAGAGCGGAAAGGCCTCCGGTGCATCCAACGGCGGCCGTTCGGCTTGGGCCAAGAGTTCGGCGGTGGCATATTCCGCCCACCGCAGTTCGCCGCGCGGACTCTCTTGCGGCGGATAGAAGACCATCACATGCCCCGGTTCGCTCAGCCGCCCCTCTCGGTTGCACCGCCCGGCCGATTGCGCAATCGAGGCGAGCCCGGTGAAGGCGCGGTAGACCACCGGGAAGTCGATGTCCACCCCGGCCTCCACCAACTGCGTGCTGATGACGCGGAGCGGCTCCCCGCGTGCGAGCGTTGCCTTGATGTGGGCAATGACGCGCGAGCGGTGTTCGCCGCACATCGAGGCCGAGAGGTGGATTGTCCCCGGCGGCATAAGGTCGTAGAGTGCGCGACAATCCCGGCGCGTATTGACCACGCAGAGCACCTGCTCGTGGCGCTGTAACGCCTCGGCAATTGCCTCCCAGCTCTGCCGTTCGGCCGTTTGCGGAAAGGTCCACGCGGTCCGTCGAAGCCGCTCGTAGAGCCGCAGGGCGGGCGTCATCATCTCGCGCGTCTCTGGCAAACGCGTCAAGGTGGGCTGGGTTGCCGTGGAGAGCACAAAGGTGGTGCCGTAGTTCGCGGCCAACTCCTTCATCGCCCAGATGCACGGCTTGAGCAGCCTCATCGGCAAGAGCTGCACTTCGTCGAGGATGACCACGCTCTCGGCCAGGTTATGCAGCTTGCGGCAGCGGCTCGACTTACAGGCATAGAGCGACTCAAAGAACTGCACCGTCGTGGTCACCACCACCGGCGCATCCCAGTTCTCCGCCGCCAGTCGCGACTGCTGCGTCTCGCGTTTTGGATCGAAGGAGCTGTGGTGCTCGAGCACACTCTCTTCGCCCAGAAATCCCCGCAATACATCCGCTGTCTGTTCAATGATGGAGGTATAGGGAATCACATAGACAATCCGCCGCTTGCCATACTTCAGCGCGTGGCGAAAGGCGAAGGCCATTGCTGAGAGCGTCTTGCCGCCCCCGGTCGGCACCGTCAGCGAAAAGAAGCCCGGCTGCCATTCAGCCGCCCGCTCGCACGCAGCTCGGATCTCCGCACGCACTTGATTGACTGCTGTTTGGGCCGCCGTGCGCTCCTTCTTCGCCAACTGCGCGAAGAAGCGCTCGGCCAATTCCGCCAACGGCCGATACCCGCCCCGCGCCTGGGCCCGCACGCCATCCATAAAGCACTCGGTGTCCAGAAAGTCCGCGTCCACCAGGCAAGAATAGAGCATCCGCAGCCAAAAGGCGAGATTGCGCTCCGTCAGGGGAAAGGGCTTCTGCCGGGGTAACTGCAAGGCCGCCGCGTACGCCGCCAGCCACGCCTGGACCTCCGGCTCCTCAAGCTGCGCACGCTCTTCGGTTAAACGCACGTGCAGCGCCCCATTCGGCGTCTGCCCGTCACTCCAATCGGGCAACCCCGCGTGGTGGCCAGCCAGACAGTAGGCCAGCAATTGACCAACGGGTCCCCACTGCGCCTTCGCCCAACACGCCCCCACGCCCGAGTGGCCGTGCCCGGCTGCGTCATAGGCTTCATCGGTCAGCCCATTGGCGTGGGCCAAGTAGGCTTGGAAGGCGCGCCGACTCTTCCCCGCATCGTGGAGATGCCCCAGCAACGCCGCCCAAGCGCTCGACCCAAAGGCCTCGGCAAACTGCCCGGCCAGCGCTGCCACCTGCCGACTATGCGCCTCCAATGTCTGCCACTGCTCGCGCGGCCTCGCCGTCAGACTATGCGCGTAACACCCCTGCTCCGCCGCCGAACCCGCTCCAGTGCTCAACTTGTCCAATGCCGAACCTCCAAGAAACATACGCTGGGGCCAGTGTAGTATACCCGCCCTGCTTTGTCAAGGAGCCCGGGCGGGGCTTCTGGCCCGGGCTAGGTGTGAAAGCGGAGCAGGCCACTGCAAAACCTCCTTGCCCCGGGGCTTTCTCGCATCCGCCCCGGGTTCGCCTCGAGGTAGGCCCGGGTTCGCCTCGAGGTAGGCCCGGGTTCGCCCTCGACCCGGGGCGGGTTCGTTTTGGGCCTGGGGTGGATGGGGGGCGAGCGTGGCCTAAACGGCTGCCAGTTCCACCGTCGCGGCACGCGCGCTAACCGCTAACGGCTAACCGCTGTCCGCTGCGAGCGTAGCGAGCCGCTACCCCCTAGCGCTGCGGGCGGCAATATGCTATTGTAAGGGTATGGCAGAGGACGAAGCGGCGCAGACGGTCGAGAGCGGGCAGGCTTTTCAGAAGCGGGCGATGGGCTCGCGGGAGGAGTTTGCTGTCGGTGCGCGGATTGGGGCCTACCGGGTGTTGCGGAAGATTGGCGAAGGGGGGATGGGGGCGGTCTACGAGGTGGAGCACGAGATGCTCCATCAGCGCTTTGCGCTCAAGACTTTCTTCTTTACCGACAGCTCGGCCGAGGAGCGGGCGGATACCGAGCAGCGTTTTCTCTTGGAGGCGCGGGTCACTGCGCAGATGCGCCACACGGGGATTGTGGCGGTGCAGACGTTGGACCGGGACGCGGCGAGCGGGAGCTACTACTTCGTGATGGAGTATGTGGCGATGGGGCGGGCGCGGCGGGAGGCGTTGCTGGCTTCGGCGGTGGACGATGGCAAGGCGTGGCGCGAGATGACCTCGGGGGTGACGGTGGCCGAGGGGGAGGCGGCGGTGGGGCTCTCCTTGGAGGATTTGCTGCAGCACGCCAAGCGGCTGAATCGGCCGCTCAACCCGGGGGTGGTCCGCCAGCTTTTGATTGACGTGGCCGACGCGCTCTCCTACGCGCACCACTTTGGTGAGGGGATTATCCACCGCGACATCAAGCCGGCCAATATCTTAGTCCGCGCAGATGGGCACGCGGTGATTGCGGACTTCGGGGTGGCGAAGGTGCTCGATAAGCGGCTGCGCGGGTCGATGCTCGGCGCGGGCGGGGCGAGTCTGTCGCTGCGGATGGATGAGGGGGGCGCGGCCTATCACCTCATTTTGGGCACGCGCGACTATATGGCCCCGGAGCTGCTTTCTGGCGCGCCGCCCTCGCCGAAGACCGACCTCTTTGCCCTGGGCGTGGTGGCCTACCAGCTGCTCACGGGCGAGAGCTTTGGGGCGGGCGCGAAGATGCCCTCCGAGCTCGGTTTCCCCAAGGCCTGGGACGCGCCGATTGTCGGTTGCCTTTACACCGACCCCGCCGACCGTTGGGCCAGCGTGGCCGAGTTCCAGCGTTCGCTCGAGGGGCTTAAACCCTTGCGGCTGCAGCCCAAGACCGGGAACAAGGAGCGGACGCGTACCGTGCAGAGCGCCTCGCCCTTGGCCGTGCCGTTGGCGACGCCGGCGCCGGCGGCCCCTGAGCCTCGGCGTGGCAGGTGGGTGCTATCGGTGGTGATGGCCATAGTGGACGGAACCGCGCTGGAACAGTTCATTTGCAAGACCGATCTTGGCAGTGTTTCTCGCC
>CAMGJH010000047.1 GCA_946056345.1 uncultured Lentisphaeraceae bacterium
AGCAGCCGGAAGACCGCCAACAGGCAGAGGGCGAAGAGGGCGCAGTAGAGGGCGACCTTGCGTGGATGGGTGAGGCGCTCGGGGGTGGCCTCGGGGCGGAGTACAAGCGGTTCGTCGCGCACGGTGCGGGTGAGGGCAACGAGGATGAGCCAGCCGAAGAGCGCTGTCGGGAGCATCACCGAGAAGAAGTCGCCGGGCGAGAGGTTGAAGGTGGTGTAGAGGAAGAGGTTCTGCGGGTTGCCGATGGGGGTGGCCATCGAGCCGAGGTTCGCCGCGAGGGTCTGCAGGATGATGACCCTCGGCAGGAGGCGGCGCAAGCCCAGGCGGTCGAAGAGGAGGATGGCGAAGGGAACGAGCGCCACGAGGGCGACATCGTTGGTCACGAGCATCGAGAGGAGGAAGGTCAGCTGCACCAGCGTGTGGAGCAGCGTGCGCAGCTGCTTTCGTCCGGCGAGGAGCCGTTGGGCGAGCACGCGGAAGAGGTTGCACGCGCGTAGTCCGGCCACCACGAACATCAGGCAGAAGAGGAGGTTGAGCGTGCGCCAATCGATGGCGCGCCACCACGCCCTGTTCGGCGCAAAGGCGAAGGAGAGGAGCGCGGCCAGGGCGGCAATCGCTGTCACGGCATGGGCGCGTAGGAAGGCGAGCACCGGGCCGAGGGAGAGGGGCTTCGCGCCCAGTTGCGCCAGTGCGCAGAGGTAGGCCGGCAGGAGGACCGCGCAGGCGCCCAGCCAGGCCAGCGGGTCGCCCCAGTAGACCGCATGGACACCCCACCACGGCAGGAGCGCAAGGGCCACGAACACGCGCATCGCCATCTCGGCGGCTCCGGCCATCATTGGCCAGAAGGCGCGGCCCATCCCTTGGAGGGCGTTGCGGTAGATGAAGATGGCGCCGAGGGGGACCAGGAAGGGCGCGGTGATGGTCAGCAGACGGCAGCCGACATTGAGGGCCGCGGCCGAGAGTTCCGTATCGGCAGCGCTTTGGGCCTGGAGGAAGCAGGCGATGAAGTGGCGGCCAAAGCAGAGGGCCAGGGTCGTGAAGGCCGCCCCGCTCAGGAGCACCAACAGCAGGCAGAAGCGGACCCCGGCGCGGATGCGCTCGGGTTTGGCCGCGCCGGTGTTCTGCGCGGCATAGGTGGCAACGGTCTGCCCGAGGGTGATGGGGAGTTGGGCGGCGAGGTTTTCGACCTGGCGCGCGGCGGTCATGCCGGCGATCTGCGCCACGCCGAAGGTGTTGATGGCCCCTTGCAGGACCATTGCCCCGAGGCCCGTGATGGAGAATTGCAGCCCCATCGGCAACCCCACGCGCAGATGGAAGCGCGCCACCGCCCAGCGCGGTCGCCAGTCGCTGCGACGCAGACGGAGGGCATCGAGGCGGCAGGTAACGAGGGCGAAGCAGGCCAAGGCCGAGAAGAGGGTGGCGAGGTTGGTGGCCCAGGAGGCACCGGCCACGCCCCAAAGGCGGATGAAGGGGATGTCGAGGGCGATATTGAGCAGGCTCGAGCCCGCCAGGCACCAGAGGGGCGTGCGGCTGTCGCCAAAGGCCCGGAGCGTGGCGCTCTGGAAGTTGAAGAAGACCATCATTCCAATGCCGGCGAAGGCGATGCGCAGGTAGGTGCCCGCCGGCGCAAAGATGTCCGCCGGGGTTTGAATGAGGCGGAGCATGGGGTCGGTGAAGGCGAGGCAGAGGGCCGTGACGGCGGCGGTCACCAGTAGGCAGACCCACACGCCCGTGCCAACGCTCTGGCGCACCCCGCGCGGGTCGTGCGCCCCGAAGCGCTGGGCCGTCAGCACGCCCACGCCCATCGAGAGGCCGAAGACAAAGCCCAGGACCACGAAGATGACCGAGTTCACCCCGCCGACCGCCGCTAGCGCCTGGGGGCCGAGGAGGTGCCCAACGAGGAGCGCATCGACCATAAAGTAGGCGCTTTGGATGAGGTTCCCGAGCAAAAGTGGCCAAGCAAAGGCCAGGAGGTGGCGCCAGGGCGCGCCGGTGGTCATATCGCGGGCGCCCCGGTTCGGGCGCTGGCTAGAGCGAGAGGTCTCCATAAATCTTCCAGCCATAGCGGTCTCGGTCGAGGGAGAGGGCGCGCCCGGGGAAGACCTCGGGGAGGCGGCGGCGCAGGAAGTCGACCGTTTCGCGCTCCCAGGCGTTCTGCTGTTCGGGCGAGACGGGCTCGAGGGTGGAGGCGCGGATGGTCAGGGTGTAGCCGGGGCCGAACTCCGAGCCGATGCCGGCGGAGAAGTTGGCGACCACGGAGAAGAGACCGTCATACTGCGGGTTGGCGCTGGAGCCTTCGGGCGGGCGGGCCGGATGGCGGCGGAGGGTGTGGCCGTAGCGCGCTTCCAGGAAGCGATCGGCCTCGCTGAGGAGCGCGGTCAGGGCGGAGTCGAAGCGTTCAACGGCCTTATTCTGCATGGGCGGCTCCCACGGCGGGGTGGAGGTAAATCGGCAGCGGGTCGGCCAGTAGGGCCGCTTCGCCCAGGGCCGCGACCGTGCGCGGCAGCAGCTCGGCCGTAAGTTCCACCGGGCGCAGGGCAAACTCGGCCAGACGCGCGGCATCGGGGCTGACCATCTCGCTCGTCGGCACAAAGCGTTCGCGCGCCAGGATGCGGAAGTCTCCGACCTGCTCCAGGTGCTCGCCGATGCGGCGGTAGCGGACGGCCCAGAGCGTCCCGCGCCGCGCATCGCCCACCACCGTCACCTCCGGCAGGCCCGAAGCCAACGCCAAGGCCGCGGCCGAAGGGAAGCCGCGCGGCTTGAGTCCCCAGCCCAGCCCCAGCCCTTGCAGACAGGCGATGGCGGCACGAATGCCGGCAAAGGAGCCCGGTCCAACGCCAACGGTTAGCGCGGTGGGCCGTTCGCCGCCGAGCAACTCGCCCAGGCGCGCCACCCAGGTCTCGTCGCGCCCTGGGAGCGTTAGCGTGCGTTCGCCAAAGGCAATCAAGGTGGCGGCGGAAGAGCGGTCGAGAATCAGCTGCATTAGAAGCACCTCTTGGCGAGCGCGAGCAGACCCTGCTTCCAGGGCACGCGATGGGTCTTGCCGCTCTGCCCGCGGAAGCGGTCGATATTCGCCACATACCAGGCGTAATTGCGCAGGAGGGCCTGGCGGTTGGAGAACTTGGGCTGCCAGCCCAAGCGCGTGCAGAGCTTCTCCACGCTCACGAAGCTATCCTGCGGCGCGGTCTCGTAGACCCAGCGGTAGAGCGGCGAGAGGTGGAGCGCTTCGAGCAGCCGCAGCACCCCGATGACCAGCCTAGCCGGGGTGGCGCGGACGCGCTTGCCGTATCCGGCGGCATCGAGGACCGCCTGCCAATCCTCGCGCATCGTGGCGAAGTCGCGCGCGCCGACGTTGTAGGTGTCGCGCACGGCGGCGAGGTCGGCCGAGGTGAGCGCCAGGCCAATGGCATCGCACAGGTCCTCCACGTCGAGCAGCTGGTAGCGGTTGTCGCCCCGGCCGATCATTGGGAAGCCGTGGCCGGTGTAGGCCCAGTCGTAAAGGAGGGCAAAGACCCCCAGCCGCTCGGGGCCAACGAAGCTCTTGGGCCGCAGAATGGTGACGGCAAAGGCATCGCTATCAAGTCCGCGGACGATGCTCTCGGCGATAATCTTGCTCTCGCCATAGGGCCCCACACCCTCCAGGCGGTCGCCCTCGGTGATGGGGTGGTGGTCGGGAATGCCGTAGACGGCGGTGGAAGAGATGTAGACAAAGCGCGCCACGCCGGCAGCGAGGGCCTCCTCAGCCACGACCCGCGCGCCATCAACATCGGTCGAGCGGATCTCCGCCTCCGAGCAGAGCGGCAACGCGGCCGCGCAGTGGATGACCGCCGAGCAACCCGCGACCAGCGCGCGCACCGCCTCGCGGTCCCGCACGTCCCCCACCACCGGCTTGACGCGCCCATCGGCCGCCTCAGGATAGTCGAAGGCCATCAGGTCTAGCGACCGCACCTCCTGCGCCCCGTGCGCGAGCAGCCAGCGGATGAGGTTAATCCCTAGGAACCCGCTCCCCCCCGTGACGAGGATAGGCGCGTGCGCTTCGCGCCCATCAGCGGACAGCGGACAGCGGACAGCGGACAGCACGCGTTCCGCGACGGGCGGAACTTCCAACGAAACAAGAGGCGGGCAGGTCTCAGCCATAGCAAAGCAGTGTTAGAAGCAGGGTACCTGATTGGCGGGGCCGCCAGCAGATTCGTCGCGTGAACGGCTGTCCGCTGTCGGCTGTCCGCTGACGGCTTATCTTTCGGCGAGCGCGTGGTAGGGGAGGTGATAGCCGCTGACGGCCTTGAAGGCCGGGCGGACAATCGGGCCGCCGTTGACGAGCTCCTCGAGGCGGTGGGCGCACCAGCCGACCACGCGGGAGATGGCGAAGAGCGGCGTGTAGAGGTCCATCGGGATGTTGAGCATATCGTAGACGAAGCCCGAGTAGAAGTCGACATTCGCGCAGAGCTCTTTCTTCTTCTCGCGGTTCTCGTTAAAGACCTGCGGGCCGAGGCGGTCGATGGCCTCATAGAGGCGGAACTCGTCCATCCGATCCTTGCTCTCGGCCAACTCGCGGGCCTTCTCCTTCAAGAGCACGGCACGCGGGTCGGAGAGGGTGTAGACGGCATGACCGAGACCGTAGATGAGGCCCGAGCCGTCGCCGGCCTCCTTGCGGAGGATCTTGCGCAGATAGTCGGCGATGGCGCCCTCGTCGGTCCAGTCGGCCAGCGCGTCCTTGATTTCGTCCATCTGGTGCATCACGCGCAGGTTGGCACCGCCGTGCTTGGGGCCCTTGAGCGAGAGGGTGGCCGCGGCGATGGCCGAGTAGGTATCAGTGGCGGCGGAGGTGACCACGTGGGTGGTGAAGGCCGAGTTATTACCGCCACCGTGCTCGGCGTGGAGGACGAGGCAGAGGTCGAGCAATTCGGCCTCGAGGGGCGTGTAGGCTGCGTCCTCGCGCATCATCATCAGGAAGTTCTCGGCGGTTGACTTGCCGGGCATCGGGTTGCGCACAAAGAGCGATTCGCCGTGATAGTAGTGCATCTTGGCCTGGTAGGCGTAGGCGGCCATTGCCGAGAAACGCGCCACCAATTCAATGCTCTGGCGCAACACCGAGGAGATGTCAATCGCGTCAGGCGTCTCGTCATCGCTGTAGGCCGCCAGGGTCGAGCGCGCGAGCGAGTTCATAATGTCGCGGCTCGGTTCGCGGATAATCTTCTCCAAGAGCGGGTAGGGGAGCGCGCGCTTGGAATCGAGCACCTCGCCCCATTCGGTGAGCTCCGCAGCCGTGGGCAGACGTCCGAAGAGCAGCAGGTAGGCCGTCTCCTCAAAGCCAAAACGCTTCTCCTTCTGGAAACCGCGCACCAGGTCCTGCACATCAATCCCGCGGAAGAACTGCACGCCCTCCACCGGCACAATCTCGTTCTCCGAGACCACATAACCGTGGACAGAACCTACGCGCGTGAGCCCCACCAGCACGCCCGAGCCATCCTCATTGCGCAGTCCGCGCTTGACATTATACTTCCGGTAGAGCTGCGGATCAATCTGCGCGCACGCTCGGGCCTGCTCCTCATAGCGCTCCAACAAGGAGGCCGTGAGAATCGGGTCCTGGGCCAGCGGCGGGTTGTCTCTCTTGTTCCGTGAAACCATCAGCGTGCGTCCTTTATACAATACACCTAAGAAAACAAGCCCTAAACCTTACCACACCGCTCGCGTGCGCGCAAGCAAGAAATCTGCGCCGGGCGCCTGAGGGCGCGTGAACGGTGAAGACCGAGCGAAGCGAGCACTTTACGCGGGGATAATGGTTTCGGTTGCGGCTTCGCCGAGGGTGTTGAGCGTGGCTTCGGCCAGGTGCCAGAGGGCTTCGCCGTGCGAGCGTGCGAGGGCCTCTTCCAGACTCTCGCACTGCCAAGCTTGCACCACATTGCGCACCTGCTGGGCATCGGCCACGCGCGTGATGTGCCCGGCCACGAGTCGCCAGGCCCCATCATCGAGCGCGCCGAGGATCTCGCAGACCCGCTCGCGCACGTGCCCGGCCGCCACCGTCTCCTCCCGGATCGCCTCCAAGGTCTCCCCGAGCCGCCGCTGCAGGTTCTCGCGCGCCGACTGCTGTTCGCGTTGGCGCAGCTCCTGCTGACGCTCGCTCTCGCGCAGACGCTTCTCGCGCTCCTCGGGCGTCTCGCGCATCAGGTCGGTGAGGACGATGAGCTTGGCAATCTCCACGGCCAACGCCGGGTCGCCCCCCGGTCCAATCGGCACCTCAACGGTCCGAAAGGCCGTCGTCACCGTGAGCGAGGGCTGCTGCGCCACTGTCAACACCGCCGCAGCAGCACGCACTTCGGCCGCCGCCGTCTGCCCAACGGTGGCCCGCGCAAGCGTTGTGCTTTCCAGTCTATCCATCGCAACTCCTTTCTCTTTCTTTACGCACACCCCCGGCGAAAGATTACAGCAGATGCTCGCTACGCTCGCTAGCTGACAGCCGACAGCTGACAGTCGCTAACGCTACGGACTTGTTCGCTGTCGGCTGTTCGCTGTCGGCTGGCTGTTTACAGCCGAATCGTCCCCATCATTGCCGAGAACTTGCGGCGGCGGTTTTCGGCATCGCCGGCGAGTTCCTCCGGGGCGAGGGGCTGGCCGGGTTCGCGCACGGGGGCGTGGTCGATGGGGTGACCGCGTTCGGGCTCGGTGAAGTCGAGCGGAGCCATGCCCCGCCGCTCCAGCTCGGCGTTGACCACGGCCTTTTGCTCATCGGTAAAGGTGAGGTTGCGCACTTGCTCGCGCGTGAGCCCTTGTTGCTCGAGCAGGCGGTCGGTCTCGGCAATGCGCAGCTCGGCTTGCTCCATCAGGGCCCGCGACTCCTGGATGGTCTTGCGAATCTTCTTCAGATAGGCCTCGGTCTCTTCCTGCAATGTGGCCATAGCGTTCCTCCAAAGGGGCGGTTACTGCGCGCTATCATACCACAAAAACAAAGACGCGCCGAGTATCAACTCGCCGCGCGCGTGGATTCTAAATCCGCTCTTTGCTATCGGTTCCTCTTGAAGCGTGGCACCCCCAAGGAGAGTCGAACTCCTCTTACAGGCATGAAAAGCCCGTGTCCTAACCGATAGACGATGGGGGCAATGGTGGCAAGGGTCGGGATCGAACCGACGACACGCGAATTTTCAGTCCGCTGCTCTACCAACTGAGCTACCTCGCCAGACAAGGTGTCCGAAAACGAGGCGTATTGTAGCATTTCCTAACCGCCTAATGCAAGCAAAAAATGCGCGCTAGGCAAAAAAAGTCTCCGTCGCCCCCAGATCCACCCCCGGCGCGGTCCTTGGATGCCGGGGCCCGGTCGGTGTGTGGGGGCTGCTCGCCCCCACACCCCTCGGCAGGGCTGCTCGCCCTGCACCCCGGGAGCGCGGTGCGCTCCACCCCGGCCGAAGCGCCCT